>JBIOHA010000061.1:0-11761 GCA_044448625.1 Chitinophagales bacterium
CAATAAATATTATTTTATTTGAACTTGAAATGACAGTTGATTTTAACGAGCCGCAAATATAATAAGTATGGGTTTGTATCCCGCTTATTCTGATCACATCCATGGTTGATATTGCTGCGTTGTTTCAACCAAAAAACGCATTTCCAATTCCTTTTGGAAATCAGGCATATTCCGTTTAACTTTCGATATTGTATGTTTCATTTTTAAAATCATTTATTATGAAAACCACCTGCTGCGTTATTGGCCTGTTTTTCCTCTTCATTTCCTGTGCGAAAAAAGAAGATGAAAATTTCCAGGCTCCCTTATTTGATAATATGGGCAAACTCCATTATCAAGTCACTACAAAGTCGAAGAACGCCCAACGATTTTTCGATCAGGGACTTTCACTGGCCTATGCTTTTAATCACCAGGAAGCCGCACGATCATTTAAAGAAGCTGCGAGGCTGGATTCCACTTGTGCAATGGCCTATTGGGGATGGGCACTGGTATTGGGACCTAATATCAATGCGCCCATGGATCCGGCAAATATTGACACCGTTAACAATATTGTGGTAAATGCATTAAAATTTAAAGACAAATGCACAGAAAAAGAGCAGGCCCTCATTGATGCAATCGCAAAGCGATATCCTCCCGATGCCACCGCTGATCGTGCTCAATTGGATCTGCAATATTCAGCGGCAATGAAAGAGGTATGGGCAAAATATCCGGATGATGATAATGTCGGTGCATTATATGGCGAATCGATAATGGATTGTCATCCCTGGGATTATTGGAAAAAAAATGGGGAACCACAGGAATGGACACCGGAAATAATAGAAGTATTTGAAAAAGTATTGCAATTAAATCCTGATCATCCAGGAGCAAATCATTATTATATCCATGCTGTGGAAGCGTCAGCAAATCCCGACAGAGCTATTCCCTCTGCAGATAAATTGCCTTCATTAATTCCTGGCGGTGGTCATATCGTCCATATGCCCGCACATATTTATATGCGAGTTGGAAGATATCATGACGCTGTAGTTGCAAATGAAAATGCGAGCCTTGTCGACAGTTTATATATATCGCATTGCAAGATCCAGGGATTTTATCCCCTGGCATATTATCCGCACAATATTCATTTTTTATCAGCTGCATATAGCATGGTGGGCAATAAAGCCGGTGCAATTAAATCGGGCAAAGGCACTTCCATGCACACTGACCATTCGATGATGGGCATACCTGCATTAGGCGCAGCATTGCAGCACTACACAACAATTCCAGATATGACCATGGTTCGTTTCGGTATGTGGGACGAAATATTAAAAGAACCTGAACCTGAATTAATTTATTTAAAATGCATCTGGCATTATTCAAGGGGTATGGCCTATACCGGAAAAAATAATTTGGTTGAAGCGGAAAATGAATTAAGGATATTAAATGAATTATCAGAAGACACGATCTTAAAAACACTTCCGATATTTTATAATACAGTAGATAAAATTGTGATGATATCGAAACAAGTTTTGGAGGGAGAAATTCTGGAAAAAAGTGGCAAACACGATGAGGCGATCAAAAGTCTTTCACTTGGCGTAATGCTGGAGGATAGTTTAATATATAATGAACCATCCGACTGGTTTTATCCTGTGCGTCATCATCTGGGAGCGGTGTTGATGGAAAATAAAAAATATGCTGAAGCAGAAATTGTTTATCGTCGCGACCTTGAATTAAACCGTGATAACGGATGGGCATTAATGGGATTATACCTCGCACTAAAAATTCAAAATAAAAATGCGGAAGCAGAAGCGGTGAAGAAAAAATTTGATGCCGCATGGCAATGGGCGGATATTAAAATAAATTCATCGAGGATTATTTGAAGGTGTCAGGGGTGGAGAGTTGGAAAGCGTTGCAAGGTTTACAAGGTTATAGGGTTGCAGGGTTACAGGTTTGCAAGGTTTGAAAGGTGTATCCTTCGACTCTTCTCCCTTCAAATCTTCAATTCTTCTCCCTTCGAATCTTTTTATCAAAAATCTTCTTCCAGATATTTGTTCTGTTGACCTATAATTCCTGCCTCCACCTATTACTCCTTCCATCCCAACAACTCGTCCATTGTATTTTGAGCAACATAATGATAACCCGGCCTTGCATTAGTATAAATTGCAATGGCCATTTCTTTTTGCCCGGTATTTACCATTGCTTTATAAAGCGGCGTTAAGAATTTTCTTCTTCCCACCGAATTTAAGAATTTATCTATTGCGGGATTAGCATCAGCATATTTTCTGTTGATGGCCAGTTCATACCATGCGTCGGCAATTTCTGCATTTCCTGTTCCAGTGAATTTAAAGGTATTGTCAAGGTCCTTCATTTTTTCTGAGGATATATCAGCCGGTAATTGATAAATAAACCGCAGCCATTCATGTGTCGACCAATTGGAAGTTGTTAACTTGTTGGCGGAAGTTCCTGTATTAAATTTTTTTACTTCTGCATCTACCTTATTGAACCTTTCGGAAACAATAATAGGGCAGTTTGCCGGAATGCCAGGACCATAGATCCATTCATTGATATTGATATCAGCAAATTTTTCTTTGTTAGGGTCAATTAAATATTTATTGAGATAAACAATAAAGTCTTCAGTGGTCATTACTTTAAATGCATAGGTGCTGAAATATGCATTTACAAACTCGTCCCATTTTTCTCTGCCGACTTTACTTTCCAGTAACCTTAAAAAATAAGCGCCTTTATTATAAGCGACATCGGTAACACCATCATCGGGGTCGCGGCCTTCAAGATTTAATTTCAAATGTGTATCAGGTGATTCTTTACCGAGGTCATTTATAGTTTCAACAAGACCGTCGTATTCCAAAACTTTCAGCATATCAGCATAGTCTTTTCCGTAAACGGCTTCCATGATCCTGTTTTCAAAATAAACGGTGAAACCTTCATTAAGCCAGAAATCATTCCACGTGGCGTTGGTTACCAAATTTCCACTCCAGCTATGGGCAAGTTCGTGGGCCACTAATGCAACCAGGCTTTTATCGCCGGCAATAATTGTTGGAGTTGCAAAAGTAATTCTCGGATTTTCCATTCCACCAAAAGGAAAACTCGGCGGCAATACAATTACATCATATCTGCCCCATTGATATTTTCCATATAATGATTCTGCTTTTTCAAGCATGGTTTGCATATCGCTTAACTCTTCAGCACATGCATCAACAAATGATGGTTCTGCATAAACACCAGTTTCATTTCCAACCTGTTTAAATGCAATATCGCCTGCGGCAAGACTCATTAAATAAGATGGAATCGGTTGTTGCATATGAAATGTATAAATGCCATCATCATTTTTTTGCGATGGATTTTCTGCGCTCATCAATGCGAGCATTCCTTTGGGCACTTCAACGGTTGCATCAAAAGTAAATCGCACCCCGGGGCCGTCCTGGCAGGGTATCCAAGTCCTGCATAATATTGCCTGCGATTGGGTAAACAGAAATGGAAATTTTTTATCGCGGGTTTGTTCTGCATTCAACCATTGTAATGCGGCAGCACCTGGTGAGGTAGTATAAATTATTGTAACCATTGTTACATTATCAGCAATATTGACCACTAAAGCATTTCCTAAAAATGATTGCCCTGGTATTGTATCATTTATCGAATAGATCGCAGGCACTTCATTATTTAAAATTACCTGTTCGATATTCAGATCCCGGGTGTCGAAAATAATTTTATCTGTATTGGTCTTGTTTTCAATTGACCATGCTGCAACACCAGTAATTATCTTTTTATCAAAATCAATTTTTGCATTCCAGCTTAAATGTGTAACAATAGCATCGTTGGTTTTTGCAAATGAGTGCGGGTCAGAAATATTCATAGATTCAGATTGATCAGTTTTAATATCTTTATTCGTATCTCCGTTCTTGCAGGAGGCGATGAATAATATAAGCGTTAAAAAATTAATTGATTTAAATAGCATAGATATAGGGGGTCAAATATAAAGACAAACCCGGAGTGAAAACGTTATAGTTCAGATTTCCATGATGTTAAATATTAAAAAATCAGGATCTTTTTTTGCTCCCGGTAATCCCTGGCAAATATTTTTTACAGTTGTCATGTATTTTGACATAAACCACCTTCGCTCCAACCCTTTCTCCTTTTTTTTCATCTTTTTAAGCATCTTTGCACCCGTAAATAAAAAAGCGAAGAAAAAAATTATCAAGTATTATCGATTATGATCATCAGAAGTAAGGCACCACTAAGGATCGGATTGGCAGGAGGGGGAACGGATGTAAGTCCTTACTGCGATATTTACGGCGGATGTATTCTCAACGCATCGATCAACAAATATGCATACGCCACCATTTTACCCCGGAAAGACGGGAAGATCATAATATCGGCAATGGATAAAAAAGAAACTGTTGAACTTACCGCTGATGCCCAGTTGGAGATCAATGGTGAGCTCGATTTGCTGAAAGGAGTTTACAATCGTATCGTGCGGGATTTTAATGCCGGAGCACCCCTGAGCTTTGAATTAAATACCTATGTTGATGCACCGGCGGGTTCCGGTTTGGGATCTTCATCTACACTGGTGGTTGCTATTGTTGGTGCTTTTACAGAATGGCTGAGATTGCCGATGGGTGAATATGATATTGCGCATCTCGCCTATGATATTGAAAGAAAAGATCTCGGAATGGCGGGTGGGCGACAGGACCAATACGCTGCAACTTTTGGGGGATGGAATTTTATGGAGTTTTATAAGGACGACAAAGTAATTGTAAATCCTTTGCGCATTCGTCCGAATTATCTCGAGGAGTTGGAATTTAATATTTTGATGTACTATACCGGAACATCACGGCTATCTTCAACCATTATTGAGGCACAGTCAGCAAACGTTACTCAAAAATCTGATAAATCAATTGAGGCCATGCATAATTTAAAAGAACAGGCCTATATGATGAAGGAAGCGATATTAAAAGGTGAATTAAATCGCATTGGCGACATACTTGATTATGGATGGAAAAATAAAAAAGCAACTGCCGTTGGAATTTCTAGCGATATGATTGACAACATTTACGAAAGCGCAATGAAGGCAGGAGCAACGGGAGGTAAAATTTCAGGTGCGGGTGGCGGTGGATTCATGACCTTTTATTGCCCGGGAAACACAAGATATAAAGTAATGGATGTGTTGAATAGTTTTGGAGGAGAAGTACACAATTTAGAATTCAGTAAATACGGATTAGCAACATGGGAAGCAAAATAGAAAAAATAAGATCGGTGATCGCCGAAAGTATCAGGGTTAAGAATGATATTTTAAACGATGCTGAATTAATTGCGAAATGCGCAGAGATCGCAAAACAAATTGCAGAAGCATTCAGGCAGGATAAAAAAGTTTTATTCTGTGGAAATGGTGGCAGTGCTGCAGATGCGCAACATCTAGCAGCCGAATTTTCTGGAAGGTTTTATTTTGATCGCCCACCATTGGATGCGGAAGCATTGCACGTGAACACTTCTTATTTAACAGCAGTAGGAAATGATTATGGTTACGACCAGGTATTTTCACGAGTGCTGAAAGCAAAAGGTAGAAAAGGTGATTTCTTATTTGGAATTTCTACATCGGGTAATTCAGGAAATATTTTAAAGGCTTTTGAAGTTGCTCGTGAAAGAGAGATGGTAATTGTTGCATTAACTGGCCAAGGCGGTGGAAAGATGAAAGATAATTGCGACTTTTTATTGAATGTTCCAAGCAATGATACACCAAGGATCCAGGAATCACATATTATGCTTGGGCATATTATCTGCGAACTTGTTGAAGATGAATTATTCGAACGCCCCTGATGGCTGCTGACTCGCCACATGAAGCAATTGTTTTGGCCGGGGGATTTGGCACCCGTCTCCAAAAGGTCATTTCCGAAATTCCAAAACCCATGGCGCCGGTTGCAGGTAAACCCTTTCTGCAATATATCCTCAGCGATCTCGACAAGCAGGGAATTGATCATGTAATTCTTGCCGTTGGCCATTTGAAAGAAATTATTATTAATTATTTCGGAAATAATTACAAAGGAATGAAGATCACTTATTCCACAGAGGATGAACCGCTGGGAACAGGAGGGGCAATTTTACAAGCCTGCAATTATGCAACAGAAGAAATAGTTTATATTGTAAATGGCGACAGTTTTTTTAATGTTGATCTCGCAGCGCTTTTCGATTTCCATACCCGGCAAAACGCCTTGCTGTCAATAGCCATAAAACGCATGGTGAATTTCGACAGGTATGGCACTGTTGAAATTGACAGCAATGAAAAAATAATTGCATTCAACGAAAAAAAATATCTCGATGAAGGTTTGATCAACGGCGGAATTTATTGCCTCGACAAAAAAATATTTCCCCTAGGCCTCCCTCAAAAATTTTCGTTCGAAAAAGAAATTCTCGAAAAAGAATTTGTGAAAGGAAACATTTATGGGAAAGTATTTGACGGATATTTCATTGACATAGGAATTCCGGAAGATTACCAAAAGGCGCAAAGCGATTTTCTATGATGAGTAATGAGTAATGAGTGATGAGTTTTGATTACGTGCCAACTGCAAGCTCCCCACTGCCTACTGAGATTGCGACTGCCAACTGCGACTGCGACTGCGACTTTCTCCTCTATGCCTGTTAATTTTACCCCGATGCAGATAAAAGACCTCCCCATTGATAAAACATGGACATTGTTTCTCGACCGCGACGGCATTATCAATAAAAAAATCGATCATGATTATGTGCGCAACTGGAAGCAGTTCGAATTTTTGCCCGGGGTTAAGGAATCATTAAAGGTTTTGTCGGCGATCTTCACAAGGATCATCATTGTCACCAACCAGCGTGGCATCGGCAAAGGGTTGATGAGCGAACACGACCTCATAGCAATTCACCATAAAATGTTGGATGAGATAACCGAAACCGGTGGCAGGGTAGATGCTGTTTTCTTTTGTCCTGATCTCACCGATGATGGCTCCACACACCGCAAACCAAAGCCGGGTATGGCCTTCGATGCAAAAAAGCAATTTCCTGATATTGATTTCTCAAAATCGATAATGGCTGGTGATGCACTGGTTGACATGCAATTCGGTAAGAACCTCAACATGGTAACCGTTCTCATCTCGCCCGAAATAGTTGATAACCCTGATTTTCATTTCAAAAAATTGCCCGAGTTCGCCCTTTCCCTGTTACCATTACTTTAACATTCTGCTAATGGATTTTGAGATTATTGGAGATTCTTATTTAATTTCGCCGCATTCCCACACAAAACTTTAATTTTTTAGTCTTTTGTTACGCAACCTATGATAGCACTTTAACATCTGTTAATAGTCTGAGCCCGTAGTCATGATAAGAAGATATTCCCAATTTCTCGAGTTAGTGTATTTTCTTGTTGACATTGTTTTACTCAATGTCTCTTTCTTCATTGCATTATTTATCAGTTTTGAGCGGTTTTCAAAAATCAGCAGCGACCGCAAATTTGCCATGCTGCTCGTGGCCATCAATTTGATCTGGTTTCTGGTAACCAGTGTTTTCAATTATTATAAAGTTGAACGAAGAAGCGGATATGAAAACCTGGTGTACCGGTTTATCAAGGTACTGGCATTTCAGGCATTGCTCACTTTCACCTATTTGTTCCTGATCAAAGGCTACCAGTTTTCAAGGGCCCAACTTGCTTATACTTATTTGTTCTTTACCTTTTTGGATCTTGTTTGGCGCATCGGCTTTGAAACATATCTCAAGCGCTATCGGGCAAGAGGGGGTAATTATCGAAGAATAATTGTTATCGGTACAACAAATGCCTCCCTTCAATTTGTAAAGGAGATACAGGAACACAATGAATTTGGTTACCGGTTTATGGGATATTTTGATGATCCCGAAACATCGATGTGGGAACTCCAGGGAAACCTCCATGACGTAAAAAGTTTTTGTATCAACCACCATGTTGACGAGATCTATTTTGCCTTGCAGCCATCCGAATTAAGTGATTATGTTGACGACCTGATGGAATTCAGCAATGAAAGGCTCATCAGGTTCCGCATTGTTCCTGAGTTTTCAAATTTCATCAGCAAGCAATTTAAAAAGGTAAATATTGAGTATTACGGAAATACGCCTATTCTCAGTATCCGCCCCGAGCCGTTAGACAATTTATACAACCGCCTTCAAAAAAGACTTTTTGATATTTCTTTTGGGATAGTATTTTTCATACTCATTGGTTGGTGGCTTTTTCCTTTGATCGCATTATCAGTTAAACTCAGTTCAAAGGGCCCGGTGTATTTCAAACAAAAAAGAAGTGGTGAAGGCAACAAAGAATTTATTTGTTATAAGTTCCGCACCATGAAATTAAATGCTGAAGCTGACACAAAGCAGGCAACTAAAAATGACCCGCGAATTACAAGAGTGGGTGCGATATTAAGAAAAACCAATCTCGACGAGTTACCGCAATTTATTAATGTATTAAAAGGCGACATGAGCGTGGTTGGTCCGCGGCCCCATATGTTGAAACATACAGAGGAATATTCTAAAATCGTAAATAACTTTATGGTGCGCCATTTTGTAAAACCCGGAATTACGGGGGCAGCACAAGCCAATGGTTATCGCGGTGATACTACAGATCCTGTTTTGATGGAAAAAAGAGTGCAATACGATCTCTGGTATCTTGAGAACTGGAGCTTTTGGCTTGATGTAAAAATTGTCTGCCTTACAGTATGGAGTATGCTTAAAGGAAATGAAAATGCGGTTTAACCTTCTACTGTTTTTATTAACTCTCGCCACATTATTAACGGCTCAGCAAAACAATTTACCCCTCAACAGGAATATTTATAACTGGTATGAACCTGCATTAAATAAAAAGGATGTTTATTTCCACACTGCCATCAGGCCTTATCGTATCGGTGAATTAGATTCCATTGTTACCTATGATGAAATTTTTCAATTAAAAAAATTACCCGGCAATACTTTTTTCGGAAAGTTGTGGAATTGGGTGGGTTACGATACGATCGTTGGTGTGCAGCATCAAAAAGAATTTCACCTGCGCATTGATCCGCTGGTAAATTTTGGAGGAGGATATGATCTGGATGGAAATGGAGGAAAAGGAAAAGGACTCTGGACAAATACAAGGGGAATTTCTTTTCAGGGAGATATCGGCTTAAAAAGAAAAGTTTCTTTTACAGCAACACTTCGCGAAAACCAGGCTAAATATCCTGATTATATCACTTCATTTGTAAAAACTTACAACGTTGTCCCCGGCCAGGGCAAGGTGCGAAATTTTAAAGGATCGGCTTTCGATTTTGCAAATTCATCGGGCTATGTTTCTTATACACCATCCAAATATTTTAATTTTCAATTAGGGCACGATAAGAATTTTATTGGCGATGGATACAGGAGCATGTTGTTAAGTGATAATGCATTGTATTATCCTTTTTTTAAGATCACTACTTCTGTCTGGAAATTAAAATACGTAAATCTTTATACTGAATTTGATGATGCATTAAACGGCACGGTTGATTCAGTTGTTGGTATCACAAGAAAATATGGTTCGTTTCATTATTTGAGCTGGGATGTTTTTGACTGGGTGCAGGTGGGATTATTTGAAGGCATTATCTGGCCGGCAAATGATTCGGTGAGATACCGTGGCTTTGACGTGAATTATTTAAACCCCATCATTATTTTCCGCCCGATAGAATTTGGTTTGGGCTCACCGGATAATGCGATGATCGGCGGCAATATTAAATTCAAACCGTTCAATGATTTTATTGTTTACGGACAATTTTTAATGGATGACCTTGACGTTGCTGCTGCCAGGAGCGGTGATGGATATTACAGAAATAAATTTGCGATTCAGGCCGGATTGAAATATTATAATCCGGGTGGGATTAAAAATTTAATTGTGCAGGCGGAGATGAACCAGGCAAATCCTTATACCTATGCACAAAAGGAACCGGTTCAAAATTATTCGCATTATAATCAGCCGCTTGCCCATCCTTTGGGCGCCAATTTCCGTGAGCTGATCGGAATAATTAATTACCGTTTTGCGCAGCGATATTATTTAGAAGCGAAGTTGCAATCAGCAGTTATCGGGCTCGATGAAAAACCTGAAGATAACTTTGGTGGCAATATATTCAAATCGGATCTCACTATTCCCGGCTGGCCCGATTCATATGGTAATTATATCGGACAGGGATTGAGAACAACCATAAAAAGCACAGATCTGCGAGCGGGGGTTTTACTTAATCCATCTATTAATTTAAATATCGAAGGACAGATATTTTTAAGAACATTTAAAAATGAAGATGTCACGTTTACAACAAAAATGATCATGCTATCATTGAAAACCGATCTCTTTAATTCTTATTTCGATCTGTAAATCCCGGGTCGTTTTTTACTCTCTTTCAAATTCGTAGACAGTGATCTCCTTTCTGAAAGTATATTTTCCTTTCAGGGAATAGCGTTTTTCAATTGTTGGCAAAATATTATTTCCTGGTGCAGAAAAATCGGCAGAAACATCGAGATAAATGATTTTCGGGAACTCTGTAAAAAAAATGCTGTCGCTGTTTTGTTCAGCGTGGTCGGTTGGGAAAACATTTGTCGCATTTAATTCAATGCGCATTCTTTCAAAAGATGCATGTGCACCCGCATCTTTAAATAACTCCCGATTTTCATAATAGGTATAATTCAGCATAAAATATTCGGGGGAAATGATCAATACTGTTTTATCCGTTTTGAGTTCCGTTATTTTATTTAATGCAGGTAAAATGTCACGTTCATTATCCGATCGTGGGTTAAAAGTAAAACCGAAACATAAAACAATAATTCCTGCTGCAACCAGCCCATATACTTTTTTGGTTTTCCTGAACAGATTTTCAATTGTAAGTGCAATGACGATCGGATATGCAACAGCAAAGAACACTAAATAATTAGAAACGAACATCGGGAAAAAATAGGAGATAAAGAATAATCCAAAAAACGGAAATAAAAACCAGATCAGCACGATCAAATTATCGGTGTCGATCTTTTTATTCCGGTGTATGATAAAATAAATTATCCCGCTAATAAAAATTCCAATGCATGCAACAGCAACAACAGGTTGATTTGAAAACTGAACTATACTATTATACAAACTCTCCAAACCGGAAGGGGTCTTCACCCATGTTCCGTCTTTCGCCGTGGCAGAAAATCTATTTACAAATACAAACAATTGTGGCAGATAAATAATTATGATTCCCATGAGCACCAACAAATATTTTTTCCAGTAATTTCTTATTGAGGGAATAAAAAGTAAACAAATCAATTGCACAGCAATAATAAACACACCGAGATAATGGGTATAGAGCAGCAAAACATTTATTATTACGAGTGTGATCAGGATCCTTCCCGAAACATTTCCTTTTATATATGAATTGAAGCAATACATGCTTGCAACGGAAAGCAACCCAAGCAATGCATAAGCCCTTGTAAAGTGAGCAAGTTCAAGATGGTAGTTTGAAAATGAAAAAATTAATGCTGCAGCAATTGCAACAGTTAATGAGAAGTTTTTTTTGCAATAAAAATAGATTATCACTGCGGTGGCGCTGCTGAAAAATGCCGGCAACGCCTTAACCCAAAAACTTTCAATTCCTCCCAGCTTTATCCAGAAATGCAGAAGGATCTCAAATAGCGGCGGATTGTTTCCGCGGTTGATATTCCTGATAATATCCGCCACCGGCATTTGTGCATGAAATAGGGTAAACGGTTCATCGCCCGCAATTGGGTTTAATGAAATGAATAAAAACTTTAGAAC
>JBIOHA010000062.1:0-11718 GCA_044448625.1 Chitinophagales bacterium
GACTTGCACCTGTTACTTTGTTTTTTCTTCTATCAAACAATAATTACGCATTCTTTAAATTGTTGAACATCGTTTTCTTTTCAATTTCAGGGATCGCAGGTGTACGGTTTTTTTATAAAACGACTTTGGCCGGCAGCGATGAAAACAAAACCCTGAATAAACGCAGGAAAACTTTTCTTCAACTATGGATGGTTCTTTATGCATTTGTAGGAACGCAAATGGCCTGGACACTCCGTCCGTTTTTCGGAGCAAAAACCGATGAATTTATTTTCTTCCAGGAAGTAAGGGGTAACTTTTATTCAAATTTACTAAGGACGATCTCCAATTTGTTCTAACAGATCATTAGAGATAATCCGCTGAACATGGATCTTTATTAACCGTCCCCACTCATTACTCATCACTCATCACTCATTTCCCTATCTTTGATTCGGGAATGCGTGATTTTTTGTTATTGTTTGTTGACCTTTCCACTCCGTTTAAGGAGCCTGTAATTATTTTCACCATTGTATTATGTATTATTTTATTGTCGCCGGTATTGCTGAACAAGCTCCGCATACCATCAATTGTTGTGATGATAATTGCCGGTGTAACGATCGGGCCAAATGGATTTCATTTATTGGATAGAGACGGTGCAATTGTTTTATTTGGAACGGTAGGCTTACTCTATATCATGTTTCTTGCAGGGCTGGAAATGAATGTAGGTGGATTTAAAAAAAATCTGCAAACAAGCATTGTATTCGGGTTGCTCACTTTTATCATTCCATTTGCATTGGGGTATCTTGTTTGTAAAAATATTCTTCATCTATCACTCATTCCGTCGCTTATCACGGCGAGTATGTTTTCAACTCAAACACTGATAGCATATCCTATTGTGAACAGGCTGGGAATTACTAAAGCTAGGCCAGTAGTTTTAACCGTTGGCGGAACAATTATCACCGACACGTTAGTATTGCTTTTATTTTCAGTGATCACAAATTATTCTCTGGATAAAACTGATTCTCAATTCTGGCTCAGGCTCATCATCTCAGTATCCATATTTTCATTTATTGTATTATATATCTTCCCCATCGTTTCAAAATGGTTTTTCAGAAACCTAGAAAGCGAAGGCGGTTCGCAATTTATTTTTGTGCTCACCCTTGTTTTTCTTGCAGCATTTCTATCGCAGCTTGCAGGATTGGAACATATAATCGGCGCCTTCCTTGCCGGAGTTGCGCTCAACAAATTGATCCCCAACCAGTCGACTTTAAAAAACAGGCTTGTATTTGTAGGCAATAATATTTTCATTCCATTTTTTCTGATCAATGTCGGCATGATCATTAACCTTCACGTGTTGTTTACAGGAATGCATGCCATTTATGTTGCCGGTGTTTTGGTAATTGTTGCACTGGTAACTAAATATATTGCTGCATTTGCAACTCAGAAAATTTATCGTTACAATAAAAACGAAAGGAATTTAATTTATGGATTAAGTACAGCCCATGCAGCCGCAACGCTTGCAATTATTTTGGTGGGTTACGATTTGGGATTGCTTGATGAAACAATTTTGAATGGAACAATTATCGTAATTCTCGTGAGCTGTCTCGTAAGTTCATTTGTTACCGAAGCTGCCGGAAGAAATTATGCGATACATATGAACAGGAAGATTGACACACAAGCGGAAGTTTTGGAAAGGATATTAGTGCCCATCGGAAACCCAGCCTCTGCAGAAATATTGCTCGATCTGGCATTGCTCATCAGAAATCCAAAGTCCAAAGAACCGATATACCCGCTTGCAATAATTGAAGATGATGCCGATACCAGAGAAAAATTAATTGAAAGCAAACGCAATCTCGAAAAAGCAGCTGAACATATTTCCTCTGCCGACACCAGCGTGCAGGTGTTAACGCGAGTTGACATAAATATCGCGTCGGGAATCGGCAGTGCAATTAAAGAACTGGGGATAACAGAAGTAGTAATGGGCTGGCATGAAAAACTCACCACCAGTGAGCGCATATTCGGATCTGTATTACATAATATCATCCACTCCAGCGAACAAATGCTTTGGATAAGCAGGATCATCCATCCGCTGAACACGTTTAATAAAATAGCTATATTAATGCCACCCAATGCAGAATTTGAGACCGGTTTTTTCAGATGGCTCGAAGGCATTAAGCAATTATCGCAGCAATTAAATACAAACTGCATTTTCTGGGGTGAAAGAAAAACACTGGAATTAATTGACGCGGTGAATTCAAAAAATTTTCAACTTAATGCTGAATACAGCGAATTTACCGACTGGGATGATATCCAGAGCATAACCGCGGAATTAAAAACAGATGAGCTGTTTATTGTTATAAGTGCACGTCAAAAAAGTGTTTCATATATTTCTGCGCTCGAACACCTTCCTGCCCAATTGAACAAACATTTTGAACAATTCAGCCATATCCTGCTTTTTCCATTCCAGTCAGAATTTTATACTTCGGATATTAATTTCCAGTACAGCGTTTTATCACCATCTCCATTTAAAGAAAATTTTGAACGGATAAATAAGATCGGCAAAATAGTGTACAAAGCATTTTCTTCATCGGGTGTTAAAAAGAAGAAAGAATAATTTTATTTGTCACCCCGATTTATCGAAACCAGTTTCGCTCATTTAATTTAAATGCAAGGTTGCGGTAAAGATCAATGATATCTTCCCATTCTGTTTTTTCCAGGGGCTGAATTATGGACCAACTTTCTTTGAACCAAATTTCCTCTGCCGGATCAATTGGCCTGTTGCGGTCGATGGCAAGTTCTGTTAAATTGAGAGCGATCTCAATCATGCTTATGGGTGTATTGATCTTTGTATTAAAACGATTCGCCTGGCGGTATTCCGTCAGTCTCTTCCTCAATCGTTCTGCTATTGCCGCCAGCGTCATACCTGCAAGTTGTTTAAAAATTCTGAATGCATTGCATCCTTTTCCATAAATAAACAATTATTCCTAAATTTATCACATACAATTTTACAAATCCCAAAATTTAAACCTTATGAAAGTAACGCTTCCTCAGAAACTTGCAGCTTATTCCGCAATGAGTTTACCCTTTTTAATGTTATCAGAAAAAGTTGACGGACAGGTAACCTATGTTGATCTTGTACCGGATATCAATATTCCGGATGTCGAATTTGAATTGGATATTACTGGAGATGGCAATGAGGATTTTGATTTTTTTGGATTTAATTCCGGACCCTTTACTTCATGTTATGCCCTGATGTTGCCTGATGCATACAATGCACATATTGCTACTGATGGCGACGGTTATCATAAAACTTTTGAATTTGGTGAGCCCCTCACATTTGTATCAACAACCGATTATCTCCAGGTTGTTTTTAATAGCTTGTTTGACGGAGTTTCTCACGGCCCGTTGACCAATGCAGGTGAAAAATTTATTGGGGCATTCGTAGAAGACGGACCTGACATCGTTTATTTATGGATGCGGGTGAATGTTACACCCTGTAGCACGAAATTGATGGATTATGCATATTCTAATGATCCACTGTTGGCAGGAGAAGGAATTGGAATTTGCAATATACCCGTTCCGCTTGGGTCAGTATCTATAGATCCTACTACACAAAAAATAAAATGGGACCCTGTTGTGGACGTTTATAAATATCAAATAAAATACAGACCAGTTGGATGGTTGATCTGGTATACTAAAAACGTATCTGCCCCAGCCATTCAAAAAAAACTAACGGATCTCACCTGCGAAACCAATTACGAATGGAAAATAAAGACTTTATGTGCTGACGGGGATTTATCAGCATTCTCGGATGTACAATATTTTACAACGATGGATTGCCGCCTGGGTAAGACGAATGGGAGTCAAAATGCGATTACGGTATATCCTAACCCTGCAGCAGGAAATGCTACAATTTATTTTGATGAACCGGTTGCAGAAAATTCTACAATGACCGTTTTTGATCTTACCGGGAAAATATTGCTCTCTAATACAATAAGTGGAGATGATCATTTTATTTTGGACGTAAGCAATTTATCGAACGGTATTTATTTCGTGGAAGTAAATTCAGGTACAATTAAAATGCGCACCGAACTCTTTGTTCAGCAATAACTGCATTTAATAAAGCCATGGTAACCAAGTGGGTTTATTATTTACCAAATTATTTTGATCATCTCAGCAGCGTAATGTTTCCTGATTTCTTTTTTGCATCTCCGGCAGATAAATATACAGCACTATAAACATAAACACCAACTTCTTGCGGATGACCATTAACATTACCGTCCCATTCCACTGGAGAAGTTATTGTTGAGTAAATCAGTTGCCCCCAGCGGTCATAAATTTCAAATTGAATTAATTGAGCACCATTTTCAACTACATGGAAAATATCATTTAATCCATCATTATTCGGGCTAAATGCATTAGGAACAATAAATTCTGTAGTGAAATCCAAATTAATTATGATGGTGCTGTCGCATCCGGCAACCGTATTCAGGATCACGGTATATGATCCTGCATCAATCACCACTGTTCCATCGGGTAGCGTATATGCACCTCCATAGGTAAATATCGTATCAATAAAAACAACAACAGGGTCTTCGACATTTATTGTTGTTGTTATGGTAGAATCACATCCTGCTACCGACGCGACTGTAGAAATATATATTCCAGCATCGGAAACAATTATCCCATCAGGCAAAATATAATTTTGATCGCTGCATAAAACAATTTCCTGGCTGGATAATAATTCGGGAAGGAATTGCAGCTCAATAGAGATCAACGAATCGCAACCAAATGAACTGATCAAATTAAAATTATAAATACCGCTTGTTGCAGCATTAGAGCCATCGGGTAATAAATAAATTTCTCCATTGCATAATACATCTTCAATTAATATTGAATAAACCGGAGCAATTTCAAGGTTTGTATAAATAACTGAATCTAATCCGGTGATAGAAACCAGTGAATCCACATAACTACCGGCTGAATCAGTGGTTGCGCCATCCGGCAATAAATATATTTCCCCTGTGCAAATTGAAGTATCAATAATTGTTGTATAAACAGCAGGCATGACAACAACTTCATCTATAAAATAGTAGGCGACATCGCTTCCTCCACCAACAAAATCGACATAATCGGTTGCAGCATCATCATAAAAATTTCCTATGGTGATCCTATCATAGGCTGCATCGGCAACAAAGGTGAATGAAATTAATTCCCAGCTATCTGTCCAGAAAACCCCTGGTATTTCATATTGTGGAATTCCTCCAATGGGCTCATGGTCCAACTGCGTGAGAGCGCCAGTAGAAAAGGTAAGGCCCACCCGATCGATACCGCAATATGCCAGCCAGTCGTCCTCACCATTTGTAATATAAAATGAAACATTATAAGTAGCACCAATTATCATAGGTGAAATAAACTGTGCAGAAATATATTCCCTGAATTCTGCAACTGATGATGCCCAGCCCATAACTGCATCTCCTTCATGGGCAGTTAAAGTTCCGAATGATGTAGAAGGAAGATCAACACCAAAGCCACCGTCATCGTGTAAATAATCGGGACTCGCATAGGGCCACATCCATCCAACAAAACCATTTACATTATCCCAGTTCTCGCATTTCCACCAATCGCCATATCCGGTGGGCAATGATGAGTAATCTTCAAAACTATAATTGGGAACCAGGTTCTGAGCCGAAACATTTGGCAAAGAAAAGAATGCATAAAAAATGCATATCAATTTACAGGCATTCTTTAGTTCAAAATTCGGTCTCAAAGGAATTTGATTAGGCAATGCAAATTAACAAAATATAATTATAGAATGGCCATGAAACTTCAACAATTCACATCCTGTATTCAGAGTTTGACGGCGTATTTGATCATCAAATTTCTGGTGGGTTCTATTATTGCCGGCCGCAACATGTATTCCCTGTTGAATAAATTATTGCAAACTACAGATATCTCATTTGCATCATTAAAAAGAAATGCAACCCGGAGGTCAACAACATGGTCGCCGTTATTATGTGCATCGCGATAATCCTGCAGTCCATCGATGATATATACATCGTTTTCCTCTCCAGGGAGGTCGATAACCGGATCAACAAATGCAGCATCCACCGCTTCCATGAAACTATAATAATTATAAGTGACTCCAACCCTGAATTTTTTGATGGTACTTTCAGCATCGAGTTTACCGGTATGCCTGAAACGATATTTCAACACATTATGATCGGCGCTTGAGCTTTCATTTTGCAATGAATCGAATTCCTGGAATTTCGGGTCGATAAAAGTATATCCTGCAATTAATGTTGTTGGAATATTCCCAAATTTCCCTTCACCAAAAACAGATAATTCTGTTCCGATGATCTTGGTGTTTCCAATGTTCAGTGATTTAAATCCCGGGATCTCAATGCTGCCGATATCATAAAAATCAAAAGTGAATTCCATCATGTCGAAATATTCGTTAATAAATCCTGAAATATCAGCATAGCCTCTCCAGTTCGAAATTTTAAATCCCTGTTTTAATCCGATCTCAGCGCTCCATCCATTTTCAGATTTGAGATCGGGATTGGGAAAAATGGTAAGCAGGCTCACTCTTGTTGAAATATATTTTTCGGCGATGGTGGGGAAGCGATACCCCTGCCCCCACGACGCCCGCAAATAAGTAAATTCCGCAAGCTGGTAATTTGCACCCAGCCTGAAAACCGGTCGCGATTCTTCAAGTCCTTCTATCTGATTGAATTCATACCGCACGCCACCGCTTGTATTTAATTTCTTGAAGAATTTTTTATCGAATTGTAAATAAGCAGCTTCGTTGGAAGAATGAAATAATGAATCACCGTAAATTTCTGCCGACACATTTGTATAGCTTGCCAGGGCACCGCCGGTTAATACCATATTTATTTTATCAAAATGTTTTTGATATTGATACTCTCCATAAAAGAGATCATTAAAATTACTTTGATCGGTAGTTAATGTGGAATTATGATTACCATAGTAGCGGGTTAATATTTTATGCCTGTTTCCTTTTTTATCGTAATAATTAAAATAGGGATCAATGGTAATTTTATATCCGCGGTTTATTGCTATCGTATTTGGTGCGGGAATAAGTAATCCTGTATCGGCACTTGCCCAGAAAAAAAATGTCGCCGAACGGCTGAGCTGGGTATTTACATTTACACCAACGGCAAGATTATTATTAATCCTATATCGCATGTTGACATTTGCCCTTGCCCTCCTGCTGTAAATATCTTTGAGATAACTATCCTGGTTCATTCCATATGCGCCGGTAACCAGATCAAATCGCCCAAATTTTTGCCTGTGCGAGATACTGAAGCCACCACCAAAAGGAAAATCATCAGCCCACCATTTTTGTGCGGTATCTTTTGGTGTAAAATAAACACCATTAAAAACAGAAATTTTTGTTTCAGGTGTTGAAGTGGGATATGCACTACGCACATTAATTATTCCATTCAATGCGCTCGATCCATATAATGCAGATGATGCACCTTTTATAATTTCCACCTGCTGAATATTTTCAATCGGAATAAAATCCCAACTGGTAAATGCAGCATCACCCGTAAGCATTGGAAGATCATCCATCAACAACAACACCCTGCTACCGGCACCATAACTATAACCCGACCCACCGCGAATATTGGCCTGTCCGTCAATTACACAAACGCCCGGCATTCTTTGTAATGTCTGATCCAATTTCTGATCATTCGTATTTTCTATAAGCGAACTTTTAATTACATCTATCGAAACTGTTTCTTCGCCCAACTTTTTTTCGAATTTACTTCCTGTTACTACCACCGTATTTAAAATGCCCTCTTCCATGTTTAAAGTAAAGTTGATCTCTGTCATTGAACCTGCAGATAATTCAATAGAATTGGAATCCGTGATATAACCCACATAACTCGCTTTGATTGAAAATAACCCCGGCAGAGTTACAAATTCATAATTGCCGTCAATACCCGTTGCTGCACCTGTATGGTTAGAAAGAATAACTGTGGCACCGATCAATGCCTCACCGGTTGCAGCATCCTCCACTTTTCCTTTTACAACTGAAACAGCATTTTGTGCAAAGGAGCAATTGATCAGAATAAAAGAAACAATAAAAAGGAAATGGTTTTTCATGTTTAGAGAATACTGGTTGTGCAGGGTAAAGATAGGAAACAGCCTTTGCACGCGAATACGCAAAGGGCAAAAACACAAAGAAAAGGCCCCTTCGCAGGGATGTCTTTGGCTGTGGATTACTTTTTTAAAAATATTCGACCCCTTTGGGGTCTTCATCCGTTTTTTTATCTATTTTACTAAAAATCCGTCTTTTATCAGCCTTATCCGCGTCATCCGCGTGCTTTGTATTTCATCACATCCAACAAAAAATCCATTTAATCAACTTCCTCTGCCTTCCTGTATTTAACTAATTCCCGCTTCTACTGTAATCGTTCTAAATTTGAGTACGATATTTGAAATCTTTACCCTGTAAATAATTATTGCTATGAAAAAGTTTATTGCTTCCATTTTTGTCGTGACCATGATAGTGGCGTGTAGCCGTGTGCCTATAACCGAAAGGAGACAGATCCACCTGCTTCCTGAAAGCCAGATGATCAGCATGAGTTTAACTGCCTACCGCGACTTTTTGCAAACCAGCGAAGTAGTAACCAAGGGCAGCGATTATACAACAGTTAAACGTGTTGCCGATAAGCTGATCCCAGCGGTTGAAGAGGTCTTGGCAATGGAAAAAGCCTCCGAACTTATTGAAGGATATAAATGGGAAGTGAACCTTGTGGAAAGCGATGAACCCAATGCCTGGTGTATGCCCGGTGGGAAAATTGTAGTTTATACCGGTATCCTTAAATATACGAAAGACGACGCAGGATTAGCAGTGGTACTCGGTCACGAGATCGCACACGCAGTGGCTCGCCATGGAAACGAACGCATGAGCCAGAATTTACTGGCAACCACAGGATTTATTGCATTGGATGTTGCACTTGCCAATCAGCCACAGGCAACCCACGATTTATTATTAGCGGCTGTTGGTGTTGGAACTACAGTAGGAGTTTTGCTCCCATTCTCCAGAACACAGGAATCAGAAGCCGACAGGTTGGGTTTAATATTTATGGCTCAGGCCGATTATGATCCACATAGTGCCATCGCTTTTTGGGAACGAATGTCGGCAAATGCGTCAAATATTCCAGAGTTTCTCAGCACGCATCCGAGCGATGAACATAGAATTGAAAATATTAAATCTACATATATGGTGGAGGCTATGAAATATTACAAACCGGACTAAACTTGTAGTTTTGTGCGGTGCCTGCTATCAAACAGAATGTATTTAAACATTTATTGAGTTTCGTAAAAGAAATTCAATTAGAAACAACTTCCGGCGATCATTCCGATTCACTGGAAGTTGTTCTTTTTGAGGGGAGATATATGCTGAATACCCCCGACGCTACTTATTCATTCCAGGATCGCTATTCATCATACAGAACTGCATTAAAGGTGATTGCGGAAGAAATTAAAACTATTAACTCTGTACTGGTTCTTGGGTTGGGCATGGGAAGTATTCCGCAAATGCTCCAGAAGCTGCACAATTATAAAGGAGAAATTGATTGTGTTGAATTTGATAGCGTGATCATAAAGCTTGCAGAAAAATATTATCCTTCCTCACAGGAATTAAGCAAATTAATTATTCATAAACAGGATGCTTACGAATGGGTAATGACCAATGAAAAAAAATTTGATCTCATCGCTGTAGATCTTTTTATCAATAAATATGTTCCGAAACCATTTCACCAAAAAGAATTTTTGATCAGATTAAAAGAAACGCTTTCAGATAGAGGGGTTTTATTATTCAGCAGATTGAAAGAAAATCAATTCGCTGAGCAACAACTGTGGAAAAATTTAGAGGATGTTTTTGAGGAAGGAAATGATATTCATACCGGGGGAAATTTAATTTATACTTTTAAATCTTCGTCGTTGTGAAAACAGGAACTGATGTTTCGCTTGCTGCTGATTTACTGAGGCAGGGAAAAATAGTTGCCATTCCAACCGAAACCGTTTATGGTCTGGCTGCCAATGCATTCGATCCGGACGCAGTAATCCGCATCTTCGAAATAAAGAACAGGCCAAGGTTCAATCCGCTTATTGTTCACGTACCCGATTGGGATATGCTGATGGAAATCGCTCTGGTTTCAGATCCTGTTTTAAAACAAGTGGCTGAAAAATTTTGGCCAGGGCCATTGACAATTCTTGCACCCAAAACAAACAAGATTCATCCTGTGATCACTGCCGGCAGCAACCTTGCTGCGGTTCGAATACCCAACCACGAACTTACGCTCCGGTTGCTTAAAACATTGAACTTTCCACTTGCTGCTCCGAGCGCCAACCTTTTTGGAAAGATCAGCCCCACTACCGCTGCCCATGTTGAGCAACAACTCGGTTCCAAAATCGATTATATACTCGATGGTGGCGAATGTTCAGTGGGTGTAGAGTCCACTATTATTAAAGTGGACAGTGGTGGCAAAATCGTGATACTTAGGCCCGGCGGGGTTTCGGCTGAGGATATTGCGGAGGTTACCGGTTACGTCCCGGCATTAGTTCGTGCTGCTGATCAGCCTGAAGCACCTGGAATGCTTAGAAGCCATTATGCGCCAAAGATCCCATTAATAGTAGGTGGCGTGGAGGACTTGATCGCATTGAACAGCGGGAAGAAAATATCCCTGATCTCATTCACCAGATCTTATGATCATCCTGAAGTTTTAAAGGTATATACACTTTCACCTGGAGGCGATATCCATGAAGCAGCGAGAAACTTATTTTCGGCCATGCACGAGGCAGAAAATTCGGGGGCCGATTTAATTATTGCAGAACAATTTCCAAACCACGGAATCGGCATGGCTATTAACGATAGGTTGAAAAGAGCTTCTTCCTGATATATTATTATACCAACTATAATATACCTTTGTAACAATATGTCTTTCCATGATGGCATGATTTTTAACAACTATACTCTCATAAAAAATCATTAAAATGAAAAAAGCAAGTGTACTCCTGGTGTTGATTGCCACTTTACTGTTCAATAACAGTTTTGGCCAGGTAACCGAAAAAGGTGGTGCAAGCAGTCCTACTTCAACTTCGACTGATAAAAAAGATAAATCCGATAGGAACGACAAAGTAAAAGATAATGTATCGGGCGATGCTGCAGCGATGGCTAGAGAATGGACACAAAAAATGGATGAAGTTGTTAATCTTGATGCAAGTCAGGAAAAGAAAGTGATGGAAACAAATCTTCGCTATGCAAACAGACTGGAAGATCTGAAAGCTAAATACAAGGCAATGGATAATCCAAATGCGGATGCTGCAAAAGCTGAAAAAGATGAGTTGACAAAACAACGCTTCAAAGAATATTCTGAAATTCTTTCAAAAGAGCAGATGAGAAAATTCAAAGAATATCGCGACAGCCATAAAGATGGTGACGGTAAAGGAGATAAAGCCGATAAAAAAGGCGACGCGAAAGAAAAATATGAAAATGCTTCACCTGAAGAAAAGGAAAGGATGAAAGAAGAAATGAAAGATAAGAAAGATAAAAAGAACGATTAATATTAATTCAAATAATAAAAACCTCGCTAATGGCGGGGTTTTTTTGTTTTGATTTACAGCTCTTACTTCCCACTTCCCACTTCTCACTTCATACTTCCTACCTCATACTTCCTACTTCTCCCTTCCTACTTCCTACTTAAC
>JBIOHA010000063.1:0-11616 GCA_044448625.1 Chitinophagales bacterium
AAGAATGATAAATTAAAATCCGTTTTTTATCGTCTCCATCCGTGGCATCTGCGTGCTTTGTATTTGAACATCCGTTTCACGCAAAGGTGCAGAGAATGATAAATTAAAATCCGTTTTTTTCCGCCGCATCCGCGGTATCAGCGTGCTTTGTATTTCTTCGATCTTGTCAATTTTTTTTCTCATTATCACTGATGAGATCAGTGAACGGACGGCTGGTTTTTTCACCAACACGGGCTATCATTTTCCGGTTAGATTTATTTAATCCCTTTTCAAATAATAAGATCAAAGCAGGCAGCAGCAATAAATTATTGAATAGCGCAACGAGCAAAGTAATAGAAACCAATATTCCCATATTTGCCGTTCCGCCGAATTTGCTGAAAACAAAAATGAAAAATCCACAGAATAATATCAACGAAGTATATATCATGCTAACACCTGCTTCCTGTAAACTGCTCATTACTGTTTGCGGAATATTAAAACTGTTGCGGATGAGATCGTGTTTATATTTTGCAACAAAATAACAGGTAAAATCAACGCACATTCCGTAAGCAATACTAAATATCAATACTGTAGATGGTTTTATTGCGATATTTAAAAATCCCATTATCGCGCCCGTAATTAATAACGGAATTAAATTCGGTAAAAAAGAAATCAGCAACATTCTCAAACTGCGGAATTGGTATAATAGAATTAACGAGATAACAATAAGTGCGATCAATAAGCTTTCAAATAATCCGTCAATTAAATACTGGTAACCCGACAATGCCACTACTGCGGTACCTGTTATTTTAACATCGTAATCCGCCTTGTTGAAAATAGAATCAATTTTCGGCTGAAGGTCAGCCATTAATTTCGGCATAGAATCACTTCCAATATCTGCTATATGAACACTTATTCTTGCGATCTCGCCTTTCGAATCAACAAACCTGTTTTCCAGTACACCTTTTTGCCCTGAGTTGTCGAGATAATCTTTTACTTTCAGATCATTTGAAGTAAGTGTATTAAAATTCGGCAATGAATAATATCGCGGACTGCCATTGTAATATGCCTGGCGTGCAAACTTTAACCCGTCTAAAATGGATATGGATGATGAGAGCTGGGGATATGTTGCCAGTGTATCCTGCAACTCCGAAATTTTTTGCAATGAGCCCATTCCTGTTATTAATGTGCTGGAAGTATCAGGCCGTTTAACTACTACAGTGTCGTACGTAATAATGGTATCTGTTTCAATGATATTTACATTCTCATTTACAATCGTGTCCTGAACAAAAGAAATATTTTGTTTTTTAGATACCATTATTTCAAAAGGCATAACACCGTGAAATACCCGTTCAAAATATTTCATGTCCTGGTAAACTTCGGTGCTTTCTTTTACTTCATCTAAAATATATCCTCTTGATTTCAATAATGAAACACCGTAAATCGAAATTGAAATAATTATAAGCGCAACAATAAATATTTGTTTTCTATGGCCCATTGTCCATATCTCGAGTTTCGTTAATACATATTTTAATTGTTTGCTTTCGAGATAATCTGTTTGTTTTGTTTTTGGTTTTGGAAGAAAGCTATAAACAATGGGAATTCCAATCAGCGAAATTAAAAAGGTGGACAGCACACCAATAGTTGCAATTAGCCCAAACTCTTCCAGTATGCGCACATTTGTAAAACAAAATACAGCAAACCCAACAGCCTTGGTCATATTTGTGATAAATGTGGCGAAGCCTAATTTTTCTACCGTAATGCTCAGCGACTTCATTTTATTTCCGTTGCGCCGAACTTCGTGATGATATTTATTCAACAGATAAACACAATTCGGAATACCCATTACAATTAATAAACTCGGTATCAAACTGGTGAGCACAGTAAATTCATAACCCAAAAGTGCCATCACCCCAACAGAGATCACAACGCCACTGCCGATAATAAGCAATGGAAATACCACTGCATCCCAGCTTCTGAATAAAACATATAAAACAATTATGGTGATGATGATGGCTAGAATTAAAAATAATCGCACCTCGCGGGTGATAGTGGAAAGCTGGTAATAACGTATATAGGGTAAACCTGAATATTTTATGTCGATTTGCTGCGCTTCACCAAAAGCTTCAGTTTTAGTTTTTATTTCATTGATGAGTGATATCCGGCGGGGTGAATTCAATACCTCGCGGTCGATCGCAATCAGCATGACATATGTATTGGAGTCGGCACTGTAAATTCTATCCTTATAAAATGGAAGACTTATAAATTCATTTTTAAGAGAGTCGAGTTCAGCCTGCGATTTGGGTTGCTCTACCACAAGCGGATGAATATCAAACTTCCTTTCAGCTGTATTCTTTATCAGATTATAGGAAGTGGGCACAGAGAGTGTGCTTTCGATATCCGGAGTGCTGCGGATATCCATTTCAAGTGCACACCAGGCATTAAAAAAATCAAGCTCGAAGAATTTATCTGTATGAATTCCCAGGAATAATACATTTCCCTCCTCGCCAAAAATTGCTTTGAAGTCCTCGTAATCAATATAGGCCGAGTTATCTTCAGGAACGGTTTTATAAAACTCATAACTCAGTTTTACCATGGTGGTTTCATATATCATGAATGCAGTAACTACTGCCCATCCTGCAAGAAATGCCCAGCGGTTGCGTAAAATTATCCTTCCTAATGCCCTCCACACCATAAAAAAAGGTGGCCAAAGATACTAAAATATGGAGCTTAGGTAGCGGGTCCAAGCGTAGACGCGTGAACTATGACGCTTAAACGATGGGTGGTCCAAGCGGGGACGCTTGAACTATGGATGCTTGAACCATGGGAAATATTTGATCATTTAATGCGTTATAACAGCCAATTACTGAACTTTGCGCAAGAATTATGAAATCACCTGTCCTCTTTTTTTTATTGCATTTTAGTTTGCTCTCATTATCAGCTCAAAATGTTGGCATCGGTGAGTGGAAAACACATTTGCCATATTTTGGGGTAATAGCGGCAGTTGATGCAGGCGATAAAGTTTACTGCGCAAATACCTCATCCGTTTTTGCATATGTGAAATCTGATAATTCTTATGAACGGCTCAGTACAGCAGCAGGTTTTTCTGATATTGGCATAAAAGGCATCAATTACGATTACGAAAATCAAACACTCGTAATTGCTTATACAAATTCCAATATTGATTTTTTATTTGGATCTGAGATTTATAATTATCCATTTATATTGAGCAGCAATATTAATGGCGATAAAAATATTTATGATGCCTATTTTTTTGGCGACACAGTTATTTTAAGTTGCGGATTTGGATTGGTATTATTTGATATCGAAAAAAGAGAAAGCCCTGCAACGTTCTTTTTTACAGATACTACAGGTTCAAACACAAAAGTGAATGGATCAACAGTTTTTAACAACTCAATTTATGCAGCTACGGTATCCGGAATATTCAAAGGCGATCTCAGTGAAACAAACCTCCAGGATTTTTCTAAATGGGATAGCGTAAGCGGATTTAATGGCCTGCCTGCCGGCGATGCAAAATTTATTGCTGCATTCGACAATGAATTATATACCCTGGTGGGCGATACCATTTATAAACTTTCAGGATCAGAATGGGAAGCTTATTTTTTTGAAGATAATTGGACTACAACACATATCAGATCTAACAATGGTTTTCTTCTTATTTCGCAGGTTCATGGTGATGCAGCGCCCGCTGATACTTCAAGGGTTTTAATTATTGATTCTGAAGGAACAGTGAATGAGGTTAGCTCGCCAACAAATTTATCTTATGTTAATCAGGCTGATGTTGATGCCGGTGGAATTTTATGGATCGCCGACAGCTTTCGCCAGTTGGTTAGAGTGGAAGGGAATAATTATTCTTATTATGTTCCCAACGGCCCGGGATCATCAAGAGTATTTGATATGGAAAGTTTTAACGGTGTACTCTATGTAGCTCCGGGAGAAATTAATCCATCATGGATCTATGAATATAATCGCGATGGATTTTTTTATTATGATTTTGGATGGTGGGCAACATTAGATAAATATAATGTGGCGGCCCTGGATACAACACTCGACTTTATTTCGGTTGCTGTAGACCCGGTTACCGGTATCGCATATTTCGGTTCATATGGCGGCGGATTGTTGGAATTCAACAAATTAACCGGTGAAATTAAAATTTATGAAGATGGCTTTATTGAAGAAACTCCGGGTGATATTACGAATTACCGTGTGTCGGGACTAGCGTTCGACTTAGGTGGGAATTTATGGATAACCAATTATGCAGCTGTTGATCCGATCGCGGTAAAAAAAGCGGATGGAACATGGAAAAATATAAATCCCAATATGCCGCTCGACATCGGCAACCAGGTTGGCCAGGTTGTAGTAGATGAGTTTAGTACGAAATGGATTCAATTGGCAAAAGGAAATGGGATCCTCGCTTATAATGAGAACGGAACAATAGATGATGAATCTGATGACCTGGTAAAAGTATTATCAGCAGGTTCGGGAAATGGAAACCTGCATACAAATTATATCAATTGCCTTGCTGTTGACAAACAAGGTGAAATTTGGGTTGGAACGGATGAAGGCGTTACCATTTTCTATAATCCTTCGGAAGTATATTCAAATACCACTGCCGGCGATGCAACACAACCACTTGTTAATTTAGGGGGATATTATGAAGCGTTGTTGAGAAATGATATCGTTAATGCGATAGAAGTTGATGGGGCAAATCGCAAATGGGTTGGAACCAACAGCGGAGTGTTCCTTATCAGCGCCGACGGCACAGAACAATTACTCTATTTTAATAAAGATAATTCGCCACTTATTTCTAATGCCATACTTGAAATTGAAGTGGATGGGATTACCGGTGATGTTTACTTCGGAACTGCCAACGGAATAATTTCATACCGTTATACCGCAACCGATGGTGTTCAGGAAATTTCTGAAGTTACCGTTTTTCCGAACCCGGTTCGTGAGGATTATACCGGTCCGATAGCTATAAGTGGATTAACCGAAAATGCTGAAGTGAGCATAACCGACTCTGGCGGAAGAATGGTTTATGAAACAACGGCGCTCGGCGGACAGGCTATTTGGGATGGCAATGGCTATAATGGCAACCGGGCTAAAACAGGTGTTTACCTTGTTTATTCTTCCAATGAAGATGGCTCACAGACTTATGTTGCGAAGATATTATTGGTGAACGGGGATCATTGAGTAGTTGGCAGTCTCAGTCTCAGTTGGCAGACTCAGTAGGCAGTGGGCAGTAGGCGGTAGGCAGTGGGCGGTAGTACAATATATACCAATTTATCAAAACAAACACTTGAATATGTAAACACCTGAACACATATACACCCATACACATATACACCTCTCATGCTTTTCAAAACCCGCGGCATTGTTTTAAAAAACACCAAATATTCTGAATCGAGTATAATTACGAAAGTATATACCGAGGCATTTGGTATACAGACTTATATAATCAGTGGTTTGGGAAGCAAAAGATCTAAATCGAAGCCTGCGCTTTTTCAGCATGGCAACTTATTGGAGCTGGTGGTTTATCACAAAGAAATGGGAAACATATTTCGCATCAGCGATTCCGATCTGGCCTATTATTATAAAGAACTTCCATTCAGTGTTGTTAAAAGCTCGCTCATGCTTTTTTATATTGAGATATTAAACAAAACATTAAAGGAGCACGAAAAAAATGAGGAGCTCTTTAATTTTTTATTCGATAATCTCATCGACCTCGACCAGCATGAAAAAAAGATCGCCAATCATCATATTTGGTTTTTGCTGGCATTGTCAAAATTTCTTGGATTCTACCCAGCAGTCTCAGAAGGAAAATATTTTGACTTGCGTGAAGGGATGTTTGTAAATACAATACCGGGACATCAGAATTATTTATCGGAGCGGCTTACTAATTTATTGAGGTCAATAATTAACCCTGAGCTGAAAAATTTTGATCAAATAGAATTATCACCGACAGACAGAAAACAATTGTTAGATCAATTATTGTCGTACTATAAACTCCATCTTCCTGAGTTTGGCGAGGTAAGATCGATACAGGTGCTTGAGGAATTATTCAGATAGATCATCGCACTAATCAATCACTTCTTTTATATATCGACCAGGCATTATTTTTCCTGATGAGTTCATATTGAAGTTCATTATAGAAATATAAACCTGAGACATCGGGATCAAAGCGGGAGATCACAATGATGTCGGGAGAGAAATTATTAAATGCAGGTTTTTTCTGCAAAAGAATGGTTTCATTTTCCGGGTGAATATTTTCCATGCGAAAATCTTTTATATCAGAATTTAAAGCAAAGAAGGGGTATTCCCACGAACTTCCCCAGGAAACAAAACCGAGAGCATTATAATTTTCACGGTGCATCATTTCTGACATTTCAATGAATGGTTGTTGCAACGGTTTGGCGCTTTTAAAATACTGGGTAGTTTTACCTGTGTTGAAAATATTCTCTTTACGCAACCACGGCCTCGATTCATTTAAAAATAAAAAGACCCCGGAAAACAAAAGAATAACAATTACAACACAGAAAGCAATTTTGTTGCTGAATTTATTGACAACAATTCCTAAAAAAGCACCAGAAGCAATAAACATTGGTAACTGCAACCGTACATGCCAAACCTGCCATTTTAAAACATAACAAAAGGTGAGGAACATCAAAATCACCAAAACAAGATAAAGCGATAATAATTTATTCTTTCGCAAATCTTTGTTGAATAAATAAATTAATATACATAGAAAAAAAAGGATTACATGCAGAGGATTCCCCGCCGAATCTTCCTGAGTAGAAAAATATCCAACTGAAAATGGAGGTGAAAATTGCCAGTTGTAATTCGGCGAATCTATATCCAATCCGGAAATACGGTTGATTTCAACAGCCGCATCAGTTAATGAACGGTTAACCGGCGGACTTGAAGTGCGAAAATGCATGAAGACATTTTTCACTCCATTAGAAAACATCGGCGAAATGCCATATGCATTGTTGTTTAATCCATATGTTTTTCCAAGCGGACTATTAAATGTTTTATAATTCCGGTTTGCAAAAGGGAAATATAAAAGGCCAACGATGATCAACCCACAGAAAAATGATGGAATTGCCCGCAAGCTTTTTTTATATAGGTACATAATAGTAAAAGCCAATACCACAGGAAATAAAAATATAAATGCAGTGCCTTTGGCCAGGATCGCCAAAGCACATATAACATAAAATGGAATTGTATCGCGGAAAATAAAACCGGTTTTAATATTTTTGATCAGGAGCCAAATTGCAGCCATAATAAAAAAGGAAACCACTAAATCATTTTGCGTGCTATTGCTTTGAAGTATGGCCATCGGAATTGTTGCAGCAAAAAATCCCGCTATCAATTGATTTTTCTTATCAACATTAAATGACGCCGCGATCAATGAAACAACTGCAATATTCCCCGCAAAAAATAACCATTGTACTAAACTAGCGAAGCGATCTATGTTGCTGAGCAACTGGAAATGTAAAATAATATACTCTGCCAGCGGTGGCTGTGTTAATTGCCTGTCGATCTCTGTAGGGTAGAATTCGACATTTCCGTTTTGGATCCAGTGCATGACACGGCTTAGGTGATAGATCATGCTGTCCCAGTTGTTGGGAAAAGCCACTATTGCAGTAATACCGGTGATGCATAAAATAAACACTATTGAATAAAAAAGAAAGCGTTCAAACCCTCCTCCGGGAATTGAAAATAATTTTTTTGGAAAATGTTTTCCCCAGCGCCACCAATTGATAATTGATAACAATAATAGAATTGTCCACGAAATCGCAATCCAAAATGAATTTATCGCATCAAATAAATTTAATACTTCAGCGCTGATCAATATGAATGTTGAAATAAAAACCAGGGTTTGAATAAACGAGGATCTGAATTTTGATTCAGCTTCTTTGTAATAATTAACGCATGAAAAATTCAGGAATACAAAAAATGCTGTCGCAATAAAGAGGATAATGAGCATACTAATCGTAAAACTCCAAATGTACTCTTTCTTTAGGATACCCCATTGTGGCAAGCCGTTCCCTGGCTTCAGTTATCATAACCCGCCAGCCGCATAAATAGAAATCCATATCTTTTTTCCCATGATCGCAAATAGCTTCATACACCGGATGAACATATCCCTTGTGGCCGGTCCATTGGTTGGAACCTTCACGTGAAAGTGTAACGTGATAACTGAATTGAGAGAAATCTTTTGCGAGCTGTTTCATCTCCTCATAATAAAGAATATCAGAAATAAGCCGGGTGCCAAACACGAGGTGAACCGGTGGCGTGACAATATTATTTTTTTGCAGATTGATCAGTTGTGATCTAAAAGGTGCTATTCCGGTTCCGGTGCATATCATGCAAATTTCACGTTCCAGTATTTCAGGTAAAATAAAACGTCCCTGCGGACCACGGAATTTAATTTCAAAACCGGCAAAACTATTTTCAAATAAATGATGTGACCCGCTGCCCATTTCGAGAAGTACAATCACAAGTTCAAATATATTGCTTCCATCGGGCGCACTTGCTATTGTATAGCTGCGCACGCGTTTGCTGGGGCGATCGGAAATGGGAAGATCGAGGGTAACGAATTGGCCGGGGATGAAATCAAATCGATCTGTGTCCTGAACCTCAAAAAAGAAGCGGCGCACTTTGGGGGTTGCGTCAATTGTTTTTACCAGTTTGGCCGATTGCCATGCTAATAAGCTCATACCTGCAAAACAACGAAATAAAATTTATGGTTTGAAGAAGTAAATAAAATTTGAATTTCATGAATTAACCTTTAATTTTAATAAATAACCTACACGTTACATGAAATATTGTTTTCTTATTTTCCTGTTTTTCCTTGAAATTTCCTTAAATGCACAGGTTCCTGGATCATTGGACTTAACTTTTAAATCAGGATGGTTTGCAAATGGAACGGTCAGATGCACTGCCGTTCAACCGGATGGAAAAATAATTGTAGCGGGCGAATTTACCACCTTCAATAATTATTCAAGAAATCATATTGTAAGATTAAACCCTGATTTTTCTGTTGACGAAACATTTGATCCCGGACTTGGAGCCGACAAACCTATATATGCAATATTATTATCGGGGAAAAAAATATTGATCACCGGAGATTTTTATAATTATAATGGAACAGCGAGAAAAGGAATTGCGGGACTAAATGGTAATGGCACCCTGGATATGAGCTTTGATCCCGGAATAGGATTAGGTACGTTTTCCGTTTGTTTGTTTATTCAAACTTTTAGCGGACTCGCCCTTGAAAAAGCAGGGGATGGGAAATATTATGTTGGCGGTGAATTCATTTCCTACAATGGGATTTCCAGAAAAGGAATTGCAAGGATAAATAACGACGGCTCACTCGACTTAACTTTTAATCCAGGCAGTGGATTATCAGGAAATGGCCTTGACGATTGCTATGCTGCAGTTGATCCTGATGTTGCAGGTGTTTATTCTATAGCTAAAACCATTGATGATAAAATAATCATCGGGGGACATTTTTCAAAATATAATGCTGTGGTACGAAACAATATCGCAAGAATTAATTCAGATGGTAGCCTGGATAATACATTTACTACCTCAGTTGCCGGTCCTATTTATGATGCGGGGGTGTATTCGTTGGATATTTCGCCTTCCGGAAAAATATATGCAGGAGGTCGTTTTACAACGGTGAATGGAATATATGGATCGGGTATCGCAAGAATTAATTCTGATGGCAGTTATGATAATTCTTTTGCTACCGACAGTGGATTTACTGCTCTATATGGCAGCTTTGTATATGATCTTGAGTTGTTGGCGGAAAATAAATTAATGGTTGCCGGTTATTTTGATCATTATGGAAATAATATCGCTGATGACATTATCCGCTTAAATGATGATGGAAGTATTGACACCACCTTTTCTAATCTGGAAAGTTCGTCTCGAATATATACCCTTACAAAACAAGCTGATGGAAAATATATTGTTGGGGGATATTTTAATTACTTAGGTGGAACTCATATCGACAGGATCGCAAGATTGGAATATAATGGCATTTTAGATAATACAATTGCAAATGAAGGTGAATCGGGTGTTACGTCAGATGCATCTTTTGAAATAACAAAGAGGAGTCCTGATGGAAATATTTATTCTACATGTGCATTTATTGACAATTCGGGGTTAATAAAAAAATTAAACCGGGTGAATTCCGATGGGTCTACAGATCCAACTTTTAATCCCGAGATCGATATTGATTATGATGTATTTGATTTTGATTTTCAGTATGACGGACAATTACTAGTATTAGAAGCTAAACCCCCTTATTATAAATTGGAAAGAATGAATCCGGATGGAACTATTGATCCTTCATTTAACGATGGCTCCGGAACGAACGCTACCATAGCTGAAGTTAGAGTTTTACCCGATAATTCAGTTTTAATATGTGGTTATTTTAGTGTTGTTCAGGGAATTACGCAAAAGTACTTGGCGAAATTACACGCTGATGGATCTGTTGACAATACCTTCCATCCACTCATAACAGGCAGCTATATAAAACGAATAGCTGTGCAACAAGATGGTAAAATTATTATACATGGAATGATAACTTCCATTAATGGAACTCCCGTTCAAAATACTGCTAGGTTAAATACTGATGGCACGCTTGATCTGTCATTTACAGCCCACATCACCAGGCCTTATTACTTTCATACCAGCAATTTTAATTTTCTATCTGATAATTCAATAATTGTTTCAGGCGATTTTACTTCTGTAAACGGTATCTCCAAAAATAACCTTGTTAAATTGCACAATGATGGAAGTATTGACGAAAGTTTTTTATTGACTACAGGATTTGCAGGATTATACCAAACATTAGAAGATGTTAAGATAGACAGTGTAGACAGGATTATTTGCGCAGGTAGTTTTACAAGTTATAATGGCATAAATTCAAATGGATTAGTTCGAATTAATGCGAACGGTTCATTTGACACTACTTTTATAGTTGGAAACGGCACTTTGGGAATGATTACTAATGTTTGCCTGGATAGTGATGAAAACATAATCGTTAATGGAAACTTAGCAGATTTTGACCTTACAACAAGGGATCGAATCGCTAAAATTTTTGGAGGAAGCTTTTCATGCGAACCTCCTGCTACTTTAAATGCAATAAATATTACCGCAACCACTGCAAAAATTAAATGGAGTTCGGTAACAGGGGCCGATCAGTATCATTTGCAATACAGGGTTTTGGGAACAATAATATGGACTGATAGATACACGGCAAACCTTTTTAAAAAGATCAACGGACTTATACCCGCTACTACTTATGAATATAGAGTGAGCACCAACTGCGATGCGGCAGCCAGTAATTGGACGCCAATTAATACATTTTCAACACCTGCAAGGCTGGGACAGGATGATGAAAACATTGTGCTTGTGCTATTTCCCAACCCCAATAATGGTTCATTTAGCATTGAAGCAAACGGTTTAACTGGAAATAATATTAAGGTTGAAATATTTGATATCTGTGGCAGCAACGTTTTTACTGCTGATTACGGAAATCAAGGGGGAATATTTTATCAAAAAATTATCCTTCAAAATAATATTCACGGAGTTTTATTG
>JBIOHA010000064.1:0-11615 GCA_044448625.1 Chitinophagales bacterium
ATGATTCCACAACACCTCCGATAAAATCAAAGCGCCAATAAACTGAATGATCAAAGAAAGAAAATTTTCAAGAGGGAATGATAAAACAACATAGGATAAAAATGCGGTGAACACCACCGAAAAAAGTATTACCTGCCAAACACCCTTTTTATTTACTTTCCAGAGATTAATTGCAAGTAAAATTCCGCCAAACAATGGGGAAAAGAAAATCGAGAAAGCCATGATGGCCGTTTGTGAAAAAAATACGGGCAGGACTTTGGTTGTTGGTTCAACCTGATCAACCAATACTGCTTCTTCCTCAATTATTAAACGTGAGAGGATCTTATCCCTGAGCTCTTTTGCTCCTGGGAAACTTATTTTTCGTTTTTCACACTCATCTAAAATTGCAAGCAACACTTCATCGAGGTACATGGATTCATTCACCCTAAGGGCGGAAATCAATTCCTCGTCCGCCATCCTTGCAACCACCATCCTGTAACCATTTTCCGACATCCTTTAAAATTTATATTTTTGTTGCTTAATTATGAACGTAAAATTACCCTTTATTCTTTGCTTTTTCTATTCCGCAGCTGCGATTGCACAATCCAATTACACAACAACCGGAATATTTTCATTTCTACAACCACTCCCTGTCCCTTCCGAATATGAAGCTGGGCCCGGCCAATTAACGAAAGATGGTGCGCATTTTATTTTGGGGTTAACGAGTGGTGATTTTGAAAACCAGGAAGAAATGAACTCGAATATTTATTCATATAACCTCAAAGCAACCGGTTCAACGCCCTCCATCACGAGCTATAATCTCCCTAATGCCGAAGATTCTGTCAGGTATTTTCAATGTTCTGCTTCAAATGGTGAAAGAGCAATTGTTTTTGTTGTGAATGCATATGGCGGCTGGTCGGATAACCAATTGGGAACAGCAGAAAAAATATCAGAGGGCAAATTTGGAAACGTGCGTCCCCTCACTGAAGCAAATGATGATGAGCTGAGCGATGCATATCCATGGCTTTCGGGCGATGGGTTGAAATTATATTTTAGCCGGAATTTTATTCTTTATTATGCGGAGAGAAATAGTTTGTCTGATAAATTTTCAACACCGGTACCTGTAAAATATTTAGGCGATGTTAATCTTGAGATCGTTTCCTGCTGGCTAACTCCCAATGAAAAAATAATGTATTTTATTTCGAACAATAATATTTATAAGTGCACGAGAAAGAATCTTACCTCTGCATTCTCTTTCCCTGAACTATATACAACAGAATTCAAGGACTTTTATTTTATTGCGGGATTGAGTTTTATGCCTGACAAAAAAACGATGTTCATCTATTATTCCGATGAGTCAACTCAGCAAATATTGAAATATAAACTTAAAAAAGGTAAAGCCTGGTAAATCTTACTAAACGATACTGTGTTTTTATTATAGGTGCGGTTTTGATTTCATGCAGGCACTCTCCCACCCCTGATTATAAAAACTTCAATCATGTGACCAAAAAAGGCACATTTGAATTTTACGTTCCAAAATATTTACACCAGGATAAAAAGATCAACCCGAAAGCAATTGTCGCTTATTCTGATACTTCAGGTCAAACATTTTTTATGGTGATAAGAGAAGAAGTACCTGACACTGAAATGGAAAATGTAACAATTGAACTTGAAAATTATTACACTTTTGTCCGCTCGGGCATAACCGATGGATTAAAAAACGCCAGAATATTTAATGATAAGTCCACCATAATTAATGAAGAGGAAGCGATCATTGCAGAAATTGAAGGGGAATACGGGGGTGAAAAAGTATATTATTGCCTTGCTGTAATTAAAACCCGGGAATATTTTTATCAGCTCATTGGCTGGACCTTGAAACAAAATAAAGAAACAAGGGGCCTGGATATCTATAATTCCTGTCTTTCCTTTGTTGAATTATAACCAAACGGTTTATTAACCTTTATCTTTACCCAATGAAATGTTTGAGAAAGGTTTATTTATTAGCTGTTGTTTCCATGTCAATGCTTTTATTTAGTAGTTGCAACAAGACTTCATCTACAAAAGAAGGCGATGAAAATGATCAAAAAGAAATATTTTACGGCAAGGTGGTATACACGTCTGTAATTGAAGCCGGAGATACACTTTTGGAAAATACCTTGAGTTCATTAAGCCCTGAGAAGGTTGAAGTATATTTTGGACAAAATAAATTCCGTCTTATTGAATACGGTGGTTTATCAAAAGGAAATGTAATTATTTATCTTGATCAAAAAGAAGTCTGGCAATTGGACACTGCCAAAAAATTAGCATGGCTTGGCGAATATTCTGATTTCTCCACTTCCAGCCCCGAACTACAGGATATCCTCCCCGATCATTACGCTCCTACGGTAGAATCAACTGGGATAAATGAAACGGTTGCCGGTATTGAATGCATAAAATATAAAATTATCCGATCAGGAATAATTCCCGCCAGTGATGAAGCACATATTTGGGTTGCGGAAAATATTCATTTCCCCCCCTCCCGGTTTGATATTCAAACCGAAATAAATTACATCACGGTGCCGGCGCCTTTATTAATTGGTTATACAGGTGGTGCCATCATGCGTTTGCACGTAAAAGGAAAATCATATGAACGCACAATAGAGGTCGCAAGCATCGAAAAAAACAATTTACCTGCCGGTATTTTTGATATCCCTTCAGATTATCAAAAGAAATAATAATGAAAAAGATATTTTGCCTTGCGATCATTTTATTTCTATCCAAAATTATTTTTACCCAGAATGATTATTCTATTGAAATAATTCACGATGGCGTTAATACGAGTTTGAGAGGATTATTTGTTGTAAACAATCAGGTTATATGGGCAAGTGGAAGCAACGGTTATGTGGGGAGATCAATTGATGGTGGAGCTACATGGTCGTTTAAACAATTGGCAAATTACGACAGTGCGGAGTTCAGGGATATAGAGGCATTCGACGAAAATATTGCTATCGTTATGGGTAGCGTACAACCTGCCTGCATTTTAAAAACGATAGATGGTGGAAATACATGGAACGAAGTATTTCGCGACAACAGACCGGAAATATTTTTAGATGGAATGGATTTTCATGGCGACAAAGGAGTTTGCCTTGGAGATCCTGTAAGCAATAAATTCTTTTTGATTTATACCAGAGATAAAGGAGAAACCTGGATAACACCCGAAGCTGCTAAACTACCGTCTGCAGAAAAAGGTATCGCTGCTTTTGCTGCAAGCGGAACATCCATTCAATTTATTAATGGACGGAGAATTAAATTCGGAACAGGCGGAGAAAATTGCGGAAAATTATATAGTGGAAAGTTCGATGATGCTAATTGGAAGATTACTGATGTTTTAATTAATGATACTAATGCCTCATCCGGAATATTTTCCATTTTATTTTTAAGCAGGTGGAAGGGTTTTGTTGTGGGAGGAGATTATGAAAGGCCTGATTCGCGAGAAGGGACATTTGCAAATACGCATAATGGAGGAAAGTCATGGAAAACATATTTAAATTCCCCTTTAGGCTATAGATCCTGTATTGAAAAGATTGATAATAAGTATTTGATATGTTGCGGAACAGATGGAATTGATATAGCTGAAATTAAATCTCAAATTAAATGGGTAAAAATAAATAATGATGGATTTAATGTTGTGCAACATTCCAAAAAAGGAAATGTCATCTTTTTAGCAGGGAATAATGGGAGAATTGCAAAGGTGAAAATGAAGTGAGGAGAAATTGATACTGGATGCTGGATAGCTGATACATGATATTTCACCCATACCCATTCCTCATTCCTTATTCCTTATTCCTGCCAAATCACTTCTTCAAATACCAGGCTGTCGATATCGATGGTGCAGTTGATGGTTCCGCCAATGGTTCCGGTGGTGCAAACTACCTCACAAAATTCGTTATACCAGTTGCTACCAATATCACAACAGCAAGGTTCTACAAAACTATAATATCGGCGGCCCTGGTAGGAATATTGTTCTACCCTTATCGAATCGCAAACATGGTTATCACTAAAATAAATGATCTTTTCTTTAATGCATTCAGGAGTTCCGTTTGGAAGATCATAAGAATTACAGGAGATCACCACAACACAAATCACAAGGAAATTAAAGATATATCGCAGTTTCATTCTTTTAGCTGTTACGAAATTAACGGTTTTTGGTTCAATTAATTTTGCGCTGACGAAAATATGACAGAGCATCTATTTCTTCATCGCCTCTGCCCGCATCTTTTCACTTAATTCTTTTCCAAGAAAATTATCGATCCACCCATGTATGATGTATAACAATGGTGTTAGTACAATTGCAGCAAGCACCTTATAGCAATAATTTACAGTTGCAATAGCGAAAAATTGATTCAAGCTCCAATGTTGTGGTCCCAATACAAAGGCAATATACAATACGATCAAACTATCTAAAATCTGCGATATCACTGTCGACCCCGTCGCCCGCAACCAAATGCTTTTTTCTCCTGTAAAATACTTGATCCTGTGAAAAATGGTTACATCAACCAATTGGCTTACTAAAAATGCAGTTATCGAGCCAGCAATGATCCACATTCCTTGTCCGAAAATTGCGGAATATGCAAGTTGCATATCAGGAACACCCTGATCAACATAACTACCCGGCCAAAAACCTGCAGGCGCCAGTCTTATGGCAATATAAATAATTCCGAATGCGTATAAAATAAAAACAATGGCCATGTAACTTAATCGCCTTACACCCTTCACACCAAAATATTCATTGATGATATCTGTCATGATAAAAACCAGGGGCCATAAGATCACGCCAACGGTAAAATTGAGGGAACCCTTTTCACCAAATAAATTCCAGTTAAATGGTTTCCAGCCAAAGCTATCTTCAAGAGCAAATATTTTTACTCCAATTAATTCTGCTATTAATGCATTGGTCACAAAAAAAACTCCAAGAATTAATAACAATATTGCCGGTTTGCTGGCAAAAGGATTGTGATGGTTATTTTCCATTATTAATTATTTCGAGAATTTAAGTTGAAGTTGAATCTACTACGATGCTGAATTTTCATCAATTAAATCTTTGCAACACAACTTTACGAATTTTTACCGGTATTTTCAGAACTGGTGAACGATAACGCTGATTTACCTGACAATTTCTATACTCAATACCACTATCTATACTTCATGTTTATAGATAATCGTTCAAAAAACATTTATTGTTCCTGTTTTACAAAACATATAAACTTTATCTTTGCAGCCGCCTGGCCAAAACCTGTTATGAGTTTACAAACAGAAATACAAAGAAGAAGAACATTTGCAATTATCAGTCACCCCGATGCCGGGAAAACTACATTGACTGAAAAATTTCTGCTTTACGGCGGTGCTATCCAGGTGGCCGGTGCTGTTAAAAGCAACAAGATAAAAAAATCGGCAACAAGCGATTTCATGGATATTGAAAGGCAACGGGGAATTTCGGTTGCCACTTCCGTGATGACATTTGAATACGAGGGCATACAGGTGAACCTGCTGGATACCCCCGGCCACAAAGATTTTGCAGAGGACACCTATAGAACTTTAACCGCGGTGGACAGTGTCATCCTTGTAATTGATTGCGTAAAGGGTGTTGAAGCTCAAACCGAAAGGTTGATGGAGGTTTGCCGCATGCGCAAAACCCCCGTCATCATTTTTATCAATAAACTTGATCGCGATGGGAAGGACCCCTTTGATCTTTTGGATGAACTCGAAGAGAAATTAAATATCAGGGTTCGACCGTTGAGCTGGCCTATAAATATGGGAACTCATTTTAAAGGTGTGTATTCTCTCTATGATAAAAAATTGAATTTGTTCAGGCCCGGTTCACAGAGAGTGGAGGAAGATATTTTAACCATTGATGATCTCAATGATAAATTATTGGATGCGCAGGTTGGCGAACGCGATGCAAAACAATTGCGTGCAGATGTTGAATTAATAGAAGGCGTATACGATCCGTTTGACGCAAATAAATATCTAAGCGCAGATATTGCGCCGGTATTTTTCGGAAGTGCAATTAATAATTTCGGAGTGCAGGAATTATTGGAAACATTTATCCGGATTTCGCCAATACCTCTTGGGAGAATTGCAGATAAAAGATATGTTGATCCATTGGAGAATGCTTTCAGCGGATTTGTTTTTAAGATCCATGCGAATATTGATCCCCGCCACCGCGACAGGATAGCATTCCTTCGTGTGGTGAGTGGTGAATTTGAACGCAATAATTTTTATCACCATGTACGCCTCGATAAAAATGTTCGATTCAACAACCCCTATTCATTTTTAGCATCATCAAAAGATGTCATTGATGAAGCATTTCCGGGTGACGTAATTGGTTTATATGATACAGGTAATTTTAAAATCGGTGATACTTTAACCGAAGGAGAAGAAATAAATTTCAGGGGAATACCGAGTTTTTCCCCAGAAATATTCAAAGAGCTCATCAATTTGGATCCAATGAAATCCAAACAATTGGACAAAGGAATTGAGCAATTAACCGACGAAGGTGTGGCCCAGTTATATACACATACCAGCGGCCATAAAAAAGTGGTGGGGACGGTGGGTGAACTCCAATTTGATGTAATTCAATACAGGCTCGAAAATGAATATGGAGCGAAGAGCCGTTTTGTCCCAATACAAATGAACCGTGCCTGCTGGCTCACAACCACAGATAAAAAACAACTGGATGAATTTCTTCGATTAAAAAATGAATATATCTATTTCGATAAAGACAACAACCCGGTTTATATGGCTGAAACGAGCTGGGCATTGAATGTGGCGAGGGAAAATTATCCGGCTGTCACTTTTCATACTACAAGTGAGTTTAAAACGGAAATGGTGTAGGTGGGATTGAGGGTCTCACTCACGATGAGGCTCTCAATCGGTAATGAGTAAGTTGGCAGTCACAGTCGCAGTCACATTTGACAAAGTAGTAAACGTTTTAATTAAATTTAGAGATGATTAGAGGATTTGTTTTCATTCTGGTTTTCTATTTAATTTCTGTAGATTTATTTTCTCAGGAGCATTTGAAAGTATATTTAATTCCGGGTCAGGGATCGGATGAAAGAATTTTTAAGAATTTAGTATGGGACGAATTTATTGATACGGTGCATATTAAATATGAACTTCCGTTAGTAAATGAAACCATGGAGGAATACGCAGTCCGTATTTCAAAACAAATTGACACAACAGAAAAATTTGCAATTATCGGTGTTTCGCTTGGTGGAATGATCGCTTGTGAATTAGCGGATATTATCCAGCCTGAAAAAGCGATCATCATTTCATCCGCTTCCTCTTCAGAAGAGATCCCTGCCATGTATAAATTTTTTAAAAGGTTTCCGGTGCATCAGGAAATTTCATCTTCCATCTTTAAATATTCCACATTCATTTTGCAACCACTTTACGAACCCGACCGCAGCCTCGAAAAAGAAACCTGTGTAAACATGATACATGATAAGGATGCGCTGTTTATCAAAAGAGCGGTAAACCTGATCGTATCATGGAATCGAAAAGAAGCTGATAATAAGAATAAACCCATCGTTCATATTCATGGTGATGCAGATAATACATTACCGGTTGAAAATATTGAGGCTGATTATATCATAACCAATGGCTCGCATATGATGACGTTGACAAGAGCTGATACACTTTCTGTAATTATTAATTTAGAGCTGGAGAAATGCATGCTTGTTGACAATTGAATTTTCTTTTGGCAGATTCAGATAATTAATCACCAATACCTTCATTCCAATCTGGTTTTTTCCTGTGTGCTTTTATCTCGCCTTTATTTTTCTTATCCCTTATCCTTTTCTCTTTTACAGCTTTTGGCGTTTTTGATCTAATTCTCTTTTTTGCAGGAGTTAAAGCTTTGGTAATTAGTGCATCGAATTTTTCAATCGCCAGGTTTTTATTTCTTACCTGCGACCGGTCCTCATCGCATACTATCCTGATATTGCCTTCTTCGCTGATAAGATGTTGTAGTTTTTCTGCAAGTATAACTTTTTGTTCTGTTGTGAGGATATTGGAATCAGCAACAGAAAAATAGAGTTCCACTTTTGATGAAACTTTATTTACATTTTGTCCTCCCTTTCCCCCACTCCTTACCGCCTTAAAATAACATTCTTTATTAAGCGCTTTCAGGTTTGTCATGGTTCAAAATTAAAATAAATAGTTTCAATATTGGATTGCAGAATTTAGGAATTGCGGAATTTGGGATTTAAATTCTGTAGTTCCACAATTTTAAAATTTACATCTAATATAAATCAGGGCAAAAATTCAACGGTTGTGTAAAGAATGCAACGATAATAAACAGGTTTATAATGTTATAAAAACAGCAGGAATGGTTGAAAACCGCAAATTTAAAGGGCATTCGGCATCATCATTTATTCACCCATTGCGGGGTATATGTTTTGCGCTTATTCCGGTGGATGAAATGGTGATCATTTCATGTTTGTTGAACTTAAATTTATAATTATGAAAAAAATAATGTTTTTAATAATGGCGTGTGCTTTAGGCGTTGGAGCTTTTGCGCAGGTGAATTATACCGTTCCACAGGATCCGCCACTTAATGTTATTTCAATTGAAGTTTCTCCAATGACGGAAGCAAATACTTTGTATTTTATTGAATACTATACACCACAAGGCTGTATTACCAGCAATTTTGGATATGCAACTTTGTACAAGGATAAAAGCTCAATAAAAGTAAACAGCGATGTTTTATTGGCAAATGGTGCAAGAGTATCTCCGTCAGGACTTGTTTACCTCAAGGATGGAACAAAATACCAGATCAAAAACGGAACCTGTATTGGTATGGATGGTGGAATTTATGTTATCGATAATAAATCGCTGCAGATAAATACCGATGTAGGAGAATCCCATTAAAATATATACAGTAACTTTAGTTTTTAGAGATTTCGCCGGGTGATTCCGGCGTTTTTTTATCCCCGCATTTTATCGAGCAAATCACTTAATAAAGCTGCTTCATTTTTTTCGAGTTTGTTGAGGTTGGCTTCAAATATTCTGATATCCTTATCAATTTGCTCCAATAATTTAAACCCTTTTTTTGAAAGTAAAACATCTACCTGCCTGCCATCTTCCTTATTCTTTTTTCGCTCAACAAGTTTTTTAGCATATAGCTTATCCACCAGCCGCGAGGCATTACTCATTTTATCGAGCATGCGCTCGATGAGCAGGTTTACGCTGGCAGGTTTTGGAAATTGGCCACGGAGTATCCTGAGTATATTAAATTGCTGAGGAGAAATATCGTAGTTCCTGAAAAATTGAATTTGCCTGATGCTTAACCAGCTGCCTGTGAACATCAGGTTCACCATTAATTTATGGTACTCATCTTCAAATTTGCTCTGCTGAATCTCATCTTCAAGCCGCATGTGTATTTTTTAGGTGTGAATATAATCAAATAACTAAAAAAACCGGCTGGAAACATTGTTTGCAGCCGGTAAACTATTTCTATGTAATTGACTATTGTTTAATGAACTGCTTCGTTATTAAATTGCCGGTGCTTTCAACAACAATAAAATAGCGTCCACGGGAAAGGTCGCTGATCTCATTGATCATGATCACCGAATGTGCATTATCTACTAAATACTTTTTATTAATTAGCCGGGCACCCTTCATATCCATAATATTAACAGAAACTTCACCTGATATATTTTCCATGGAAATGGAAATTTGATCGGTGGCAAGTGTGGGGAAAACATTTATCCCCGTTAATTCACCTTCCTTATGTAATGGGGTGTAAAAATTTAGAATGTTTGACCTTGCTGTCCAGCCACCTTCGCATTTTGCCTGCACATAACCAACATAATGAGCACCTGGAACTAGTCCGCCAATAATAAGCACAGAATCCTGTGTTGGTACCATCCACTGTGTTCCAACTGCATCCACACGCTTCATATAGAATTTATATTTCTGGCTGCCGTATAACCATTTCCATCCAACTGTAACAGAATTTGGTGTCATGAAATAAATCGATAAATGTTCGGGGGGATCACATTGCTGTGGCTGACCGTAAAAAACATAAACAATCCCTTCGCGGGCAAGGTCGCCGGTATACTCGTCGCCGGATACCGCTATGTCGTCATAACCATCGCCATTAAGGTCGCCGGCATTGCAGATGTTCGTGCCTACAACATCGGTGCTGTCGAGACCCTTGAATGTCCATGTTGGAATTCTCTGAGGACCCTTTGGTCCGCCAAGAAATAATTCAGCCTTTCCCGCATTGGAAAGATCGCCGTTGTCAAAATATTTAGCTCCCACCAACAAGTCGCCATAACCATCTTTATTTATATCGCCGCCTTCGTTTACATTAAATGCCCAGCGTTCGTCGTATTGAGTTCCGGTTCCGATCCAGCCAATGTCCTCAGTTAAGCCTGTAGGACTGCCGTAATGCACATGCAATTTCCCTGACTGATATATTCCATTGGCATCAAATCGCGGTGCCCCGATCACAACATCGTCGTAGCCATCACCATTAAGGTCACCTGCGGTGGAAAGATTCACTGCATAAAACGAAGTATCCTCAGCACCGCCGATAGCGGTAAATTCCATGTCCTCATCTATCCCCTCCTCGCTGCCGTTGAAAACGCAGATCATGCCATCACCTATAAGAAATATATAACCGCCAATTGCAAGGTCCATGTATCCATCATTATTAATATCACCCGCACGGTCAACCGATACACCTATGTTGTTGTCGGTCTGGCCTCCTACTTCTGTTAGATTTGCGATATCATCCGGACCGTCGGGAGTTCCTAAAAACACCCAGGCTTTCCCTGCTTTATTTCCAATACTGTCGCCCAAAACTTCATTATCATCCCATCCATGGGCACCCACACAAATATCATCGAAACCGTCGTCGTTTACATCACCAACAATTGCTACTGCCTCTCCGAGTTTTGCACCTTTCCTGGCACTAACCATTGTCCATGAGGGAATTGTATCAGGACCACCAGGACCACCCGGATAGAAATAGACTTTCCCTTCGTTCACTTTTGTTCCGGTAAACTGATGTGATCCAATGAGCACATCGTCATAACCATCGTGATCTACATCGCCATGAATGGAAACACAGCGGCCAAAACCTGAGCTGTCGTGTTCGCCAAATCGAACCCAACCCGGAACATCAGAAAGTCCGCTTGCAGAACCATAATAAATAAACACAGCTCCCTCGCCAACAAAGTACTGGTCGTAGTCAGGGGCACCGATAATGAGGTCGTCGTAACCATCGCCGTTCACATCGCCCTGGCCATCCATCCAAAATCCAAACTCACAATTTAAATTGTTGCCCTCCATCACCCAATCATAATCAACAGATACCGGAGGAACGATCAATGCCATGAAAAGAATAAGCATTGATAAAGCAGAAAGCGTTTTTAAGTAGCTAAATTTCATGGTAAACTATAATTAAGATAAAGTTACGGGTTTATGAGCAAAATGCAATGTGTTCACGTGTTCACGTGTTCATGTGTTCACGTTTTCGTGTGTATGGGTGTATATGTGTATGGGTGTATATGTGCGGGGGTATGTGTGCAATGCCGAAATTCTACAATTTAATTTTGCTCAATTTTATATAATCTTGCTCAATTTTA
>JBIOHA010000065.1:0-11578 GCA_044448625.1 Chitinophagales bacterium
ATATGAGCGAACAGATGAAAGGAAAAGCCTGGGTATTTGGCGATAATATCAATACCGACATAATCATACCATTCAGGTTCAAAAGTAGAACTAATGATCCTTACGAAATGGCAAAATACGCTATGTACGGATTTGATCCTGATTTTCATAAGAAAATTTCCAAGGGTGATGTAATAGTAGCAGGCCGAAACTTTGGAGGTGGTTCTAGTAGGGAACAGGCCCCAGTAGCGTTAAAATATGCTGGAATTTCGGCAGTTATAGCTGAAAGTTTTGCGCGTATATATTATAGGAACGCCTTTACCATCGGATTGCCAGCGCTTGAAATACCAGAAATAAAAGGGAAAATAAATCAGGGAGATCACTCCATGCATCAGCCCCGTATCGAAATAAATATTATCTGCCTTTGATTTATTATAGGCGCTGAATATTTTGAATATTATCCATATGACAAAAAATCCTGCAATGATCACCGGTGTATCGAACATGATTCCCGGGAAGAAACTGCACAATAGAATGAACACGACTGCCGGCAACAATGATGGTTTTGACAGGATCTTGTTACCCTGCATCAGCATGCTGATCAAAACAGCCTGAATCACTACAAAAGCAATATTTATAATAACAAGGATCGTTGGAGGGATTTTAGAAAGCCCGATCCATTTTTCAAATACGATTGAGCTGATAAAATTATGATGCAATATATTTAATGCCGGTGTATCAATTATAAGTTTAAAATTGACAACCACCGCATAAATAATGAGGAAAATAAGGGAAACTGGATCTGATGATTTAAAAAGTCGCAGCACTATATTCTATTAATATTGCAATTTTACAAATGCCAGCATCTTTTTATAGATACTGGGAATAATGATCTCATTAAATGAAATTTGTTCTGCCGACGATGGCCGCAACTGTACTTCCTGCTGGTTGGCATTGAACAAACTTTTTCTGTCGAGTGTGCCTTCTGCTGTCATTTCGTATTCCAGGACATTTGAATTTTGCTCAATATCTTCATTAAAAATAAAAGTTAGTTTTTGTTTGCTGTTGATTATTGCGTAAGAAGAATTTACACCGCGGTCTTCGCGGCTGATCTGTTTTTTGCGGATAACATTGTTCCAGTTTGGTGAACCGTTGGGTTTTACGGAAAATAAAAGGATATCGTCATATTCGTAAAATTCCACCTGTCGTGTGGAGGTGCGATAGCCATAATAGGGATCGTAGTTGGTGTATTCATAGCTCTCAACGGTTTTGTCGTAATATTCGGCAATCATCATAACACCGCCATCCATTCTTGGAATCAGGTTGCTGATCTGGTAAACAGGTAAATTCTTAATTGATTTCTCCTTGGCAAGCCCTGCGATCTCGTCGAGTGTTTCCTGTGGAAATATATAATTTACGTTGCTGATTATTTCACCACTTGATGGATTAATTGAAACGAAATTATACCCCAGCATATAATCCTTATTATCTTCTTTTAAAAAACTCATTCCTATAATTTTACCTCCGAAATTATCATAGCAAAAATTCATTTCCCCCAGGCAATAATCACCGGCATATATATTTGCACTGAGGTAATTATTCCCGCTTTTAGGAAGAACGAACTGGTATTGCGGATTCAACCTGTCCTTTTTACAATTGAACGCATCATTTTCAAAAAGAAAAACCGGCAGGCCGGTATCGGTAATAAATTCTTTAACCAATATCGGACTGAAATTATCATCAGGCAGGTTAATGTCATTTTTCTGGATGATATTATTTTCACTGTCCATCACCAGTGAAAATAATTTATCTATCCGCCCTGCACTCAGTTCATATTTATAAATGAGTATATAGGGTGTGCTCTTTGCTTTTGCTATTTTGTATTCTGAAAAATTAACTCCCAGTTTCAGTGAGGTGGAGTCCAATATTTTGGGATCTCCTTTTTTATCGAGATCGAGATTGTATTGCTGCACTGTGAGGAAATTCGTTTTATTTTCTTTAACGGTATAAAAGTGAAACACGGCCTCTCCTGCCTGGTAAACTTCCACTGTTTCGTAATCAACATTTTTAATTGATATCTCTTTCCTGCGCTTAAATGCCATTTGCTTGTCGTATACGTCGATCTCATCTTCAAAACGGTATTTTTTATAGATCATCACGTCGCCATTCTTATTCTTGCCTAAAATATTATAGCCGATCAGTTCCGTGCTTATTTTTTGAGGATCCGAAATAAATACTTTTTGGCCCCGGGCCATTTTGGGTAACACAAGCAAAAAAAGAAAATATAACAACGCAAAAGGCTTTTTCACAGAATGATTTTATGCAGGAGATTTAACGAAAAACCTGCGTTCAAAATTACGCAAATTCGCCTTCAACCAGAACAGGGATTAAACCAGTGACGAAGACAATGTTTCATAAGGGATTTATTTCTTATTCTGAAAAAAGGCCTCGTAGGTTTCAATTGTTTCACAAACGGTTAACCAACGAGGTCCATCCTGGCTCAAGGTTCATGTCGAAATCAAAAACAGTGTTTTCTAAATAGTAAATTTAAGACCCTGAAAGAAGAATGATCCTAAACCGTATCATGGATGTAAATTCAAGTCTTCTGCCTCGGGTCCAGTGCATCCCTTAATCCTTCACCAATTAAATTATAAACGGTTACCGTAATAAAAATGGCCAGGCCCGGAAAAATTACCAGCCACCAGGCGCTGTAATTTTCTCTTCCGTCGTTCACGAGCGATCCCCACGTAACCACATCTGCCGGAACACCAACGCCAAGAAAGGAAAGGCTGGATTCAATTAATATTGCCGATGCGATCCCGAATGCGATCGACACCAATGCCGGTGCTATTCCATTTGGCAAGGCATGTTTCACAATAACCTTAAGTTCGCTGAAGCCAAGTGCACGTGCCGCCTGAATATATTCCAGGTTCCTGATGCGCAGAAATTCGGCCCGGGTTAATCGGGCAATTCCGGTCCACGATGTTAATCCGATAATTATCATCACATTGGTTAACGATGGTTTGGCGATAGCGGCAATAGTGATGATGAGAATAAATGTCGGCATAGAATAAAATATTTCTATTGCACGCGAAACAATTGCGTCGGCAGGTATATGTACTTTTTTATCAAGAAATGGGACCATACCGGTCAGTTTCCCTAATTGCATAAAAATAATTACGACAACAATAAAAATGATGATGCTGATGAGGATTTGAAACAGGAGCAATCCTGTAGAAGTAGCAAGTGCATCTTCAATTATAAAATGCCTGTTTTGAAATGCATAAAACCAGGCAGCGATAATGCCAATTACAACTGTCCAGAATTTTCCACGTGTGGTGATCAACCTGTTATCGCCAAAATATCCCGCAATTGATCCCAATAAAATTCCTATTAATCCCGCGATCGTCATGGAAATTAATCCGATAGTTAACGATATTCTTGCGCCGTGGATCAACCCCGACAACAGATCTTTTCCCAAATTGTCGGTACCTAGTTTATGACGGAAATGCTTCGGCATCGGAACAATATCTCCATCGTTACCTCTAAAAAATTGTTCATCACGCGGCCCTTTATAATTTGAATTGAGATTATCAGATTCACCGGGGGAATAAACCACCGGCGCCCAAATCACCTTTTCAAATTTCATATGTTTCCAGTCGGCAATATCCAATTGAATATTTTCAATGGTGCCGTCGGGATTGTGGATGGTATAATTATTTTTAAATGAGAAGGCGGGGAAATAATTTTCGCCTTTGTATTTTACATAAAGCGGTTTTCTGTTGGCAAGCACAGGAGCTAAAACAGCAATTAACACCAGGAATATCAGAATAAATATGGAAATAAAGGCCGGTTTATTTTCCCTGAGCTTTTGTTTAGCGTAGGAAGCATAACTGAACTCTTTATTTATATTTTTTTTCCTCATTATTATTTTGATGAATATGAAATTCGCGGATCGGCTATGGCGTATAATATATCAGCGATCAGATAACCTGCAAGGGTCAGAATTCCTGTTAGTGTAAACACGTCGACAATTACAGGATAATCTTTTGCGCCAATTGCATGAAATATCTGTTGGCCCATACCGGGAATAGTAAAAATTGTTTCAAGGATAACAGAGCCACTGAGTGCAAGTGGAAATACATTTGAAAAAATGGTTATGATGGGCAGCAATGTATTTCTGAATGCATGTTTATAGATCACTTTTCGCTCAGGCAAACCTTTGGCCCTTGCTGTGCGGATATAATCCTGTGAAATAATTTCCAGCGTGGCAACCCTTGTTATCCTGCTTAAAAATGCAAGCTGCGAATATGTATAGGCAATTGTGGGTAATATTAAATAAGGCAACCGCAATTTTATTATTTCAAAAAAATTCGCATCATCAGGAATACCGGTGGCGGGTTGAATACCGGAAGCAGGAAAAATATTCATGAATTGGGTGTTGGCAAATGTCATCAATAATAATGTTGCCACCCAAAATACGGGCAGCGAATACAACATGAATAAAATTACTGAGGATGTTCTGTCGAATAATGAATTTTTTTTCGCCGCTGCCTGCAAGCCGATTGGTAAACTGATGAGATAGGCAAGAATGATCGATATTAATGTTAACAATAACGACCATCGCATCCTTTCACCAATTATTGTCGATACTTTTAATTTGGTTTCGTAAGAATACCCAAAGTCTCCTCTTATCAACCCGGCACATTCCGTACTTTTTTTCCCGGTTAAAATATTTCCGTCGCCAAATATCCATCGATGGTATTGGTTGTAACCATAAAAATGAATTACAGGAATATAATTTTTAATTCTTGTTGCATTCGGTTTTATTTCAAGATATTTTTTTTCCAAACCGGATACTTGGTCACTGTAGTCATCAAGAAAAATATGCTCATTTGTAAGCCTTTTTAATTCAGCGAGATTGTGTTGAATAACCGTTTCATCATAAGTTGACCGCAATCCATCGAGAACCCTGTTAAATTTTCTAATGGTATCGGTGGTGAGATTTTTACCCAGCAAAACATAATCGACGGAATCTGGAATGATATTGCTGCTTTTGCTATAGAGATTTTTTAATGCCAAATTCCATGCAGCTATCTCAGTCCAATTACCATTTCCCGCCAATATTCTTTTTAATGCATAGCGTTCGTTGTCGTCATATATTTTATAAATGGTATCGGGTGTGGCGAGATTTGAAATGCTGAAATAAAATACAGGAAGATCGAGTCCCAGTTTTTTTCGCCACCTTTCTCTTTCTTTTATTGATGCTGTTGACTGATTGCTAATATCAGTTCCTGAATCTTTGTTTGAAAGCATGCTTTGCACAGGATCACCCGGAGCATTTATGCTGATAATAAAGGCGAGTAAAGAAATTACAATAAGTGTAGGAATAAAAAATAAAATTCGCCTGAAAATGAATTTACCCATTATCAATAATTAATGCAACACCGGTAAAATTACATTAACAGCGCTAAATTTCTTAAGACGGAGCTTTATTCCACTGTGGTTGCTTTTGGTGCTGATCCAATGTCGGCACCATAAAGTGACAACAATCGAAGATTATTCAAAACAACACCGGGCCTGTCGAACGTCATGAACTGATTACCAAACCGTTTATGGATGATATTTTTTCTATAAACGGAGTATAGAAAAATGTAAGGCTGTTCGTCGTAGATCATTTTCTGTAATCTTTTTACCATGGGTATCCTTAAATTATCGTCGAGTGTATATTTAATCGAATCAATAAGTGCATCAGATGCTGCATTTCCAAAACCGCAATAATTAGAACCACCGTTGGCATAAGATGATGTATGCCATATCTGGGTATAATCCTCCGGAATCGACCCACCCGACCAGGCGCTGATATACATATCAAAGTCGTGTTTCGCCTGTTGCTCTTTCAATGTATTTGGGTCAAGCCCTACTAATTCAAATTCCACTCCACCTCTGTAGGCAGCCTCTTTTATCATATTTACCACGTCCACAATAAATTTCTGACCGCCCTGATATTTTAATTCAACTTTAAACTGGACTTTTTCACCGTCGATGATTTTATCGCGAACATTATCGCCATCGGTATCTATCCAACCAGCTTCATCCAATAATTTTTTTGCGGCCTCAACATCGAAAGGAATTAAGGGAAGATCGGAATTATATTCTGGTTTTAAAGGTGAAACAGGTGTTGCCTGTCGCTTTGCCTGACCAAAAACAAGAACGGAAATAATTTCATCCATTGGAATGAGGTAAGCCATTGCGCGACGTACTTTCACATCGGTAAATATTTTTTTGTGAACGGTACCATCGGGCTGCATATTCATCGAGATATAATTATAATTGTAGCTGTTGGTGAATTCAAGATTATAGTTTTTATTAAAATCTTCTTCTTTCATTAACTCAAGTGCCACAGGTGTTGGTATCCATACCGATGCGTCCACCGCCTGCGATCTGAATTCCAGTTTTTGTGCCGTTGGATCTGTATTTATTTTAAATATTATTTTTTCCGGAAAAGCAGTTTCATAAGCAGTAGGGGAAGTGAGTTTTTGTGTCCAGTGGTCTTTTTTTCTTTCGAGAATCAACGATTGGCCACGTGTCCATTCAGCAACTTTATAAGGACCGGAAAGATTTAAAAATGCAGGGTCATTTCCGTATTTCGGATCATTGAATTCATTTGCCCATTCATTGAGTTCAGTCGCAGCTTCAGCATCAAATGTGAGTTCATTAAATTGCGCAAATGTATATTTAGCCAAAATATTTTTTGGGTCGTGGTATTTACGCTGCATCACTACATAATCGCCAAGAAAAGTGAGATTCTGAATATATGGTTTTTTCATTATGATGGTGAACTTATAAGGATCGTCGGCATAAATTTCAACATCCTTGATATTTTCAAAATAGGGTTTGTTGGAGGGGTTATTTGTTAGCGGGCATTTATTTGCTTTCAACATAAATACAGCATCCTCGGCGGTAATTGCAGAGCCGTCGTCCCATCGTGCGTCTTTTCTTAAATGATAAGTATAACGTAAATGGTCTTCCGATTCCTCAGGCATTGATTCAGCAAGGTCGGGCGAAACACCAAGGTTGATAATATCGCTTCTTAAAATATAATTTCCAAGATATTGCAATACCCACGACCGCGGTGCAGTGCCACCATTTGTAGGATGAAGATTATCAGGATCACCGGGCCAGATATTTATTACCACATTTTCTTTGCTCCATTCAGGTAAAATTGAATCGGCATCAGGAACATGTACAAATTTCAACGAATCAGATACCTCTTTATAATTTACTTTATTGTTTTCAGCATGCTTACTTTTGCAACCTGAGGTAAAGTTCATCGTCACAACTGCAATAATTACTGTAATTGAATAAATGGTTTTCATAATAGTTTTCGGCTTGAACTTCAAAATTAAAATAATTCCCTCATTTTTTACTGATGTTTATCTTGCATGGTATTAATTGTTAATTTTCGCTGATATGAACAAGGTGCTTATTACAGGTGGGTCGGGATTGATTGGAACAGCCATGACAAAATTATTGACCCAGCAGGGTTTTGAAGTGGCCTGGCTCAGCAGAGCAAGCAAAAACAGTTCAGAGGCAAAAATATTTTTATGGAACATTGAAACCAATTTTTTGGATGAAGAGGCAATTAAATGGGCAAATATTATTATTCATCTCGCCGGAGAGAATATTGCAGATAAAAGATGGACCCCTAAAAGAAAAAGAAAGATAATTGAAAGCCGCACGTGTTCTGCTCAACTTTTAATTGAAAAAATAAAATTGTTTCCCGGCAATATCAAAACAGTTGTTGCTGCATCGGCAATTGGATATTATGGCGACAGAAAAAATGAAATACTTAACGAAAACGCTCCTGCCGGCAGCGGTTTTTTAAGTGCATCGGTAGCGGCATGGGAAAATGCCACAGGTGAATTCGAAAAATTAAATGTGCGGTTGGTGCGACTTAGAATAGGCGTGGTGTTATCAGAGCATGGCGGCGCATTTAAAGAGTTGATGCAATTATCGCCATTGAGAATTTTACCTAAGCTTGGAAAAGGAACCCAAATTTATTCATGGATACATATCGCTGATGTTTGCGGAATCATCTTATTTGCTATTATCAATAATTTATCGGGAATTTATAACGCTGTTGCTCCAAAGCCGGTAAGTCAAATCACCCTGGTTAAAACAATTAAAAACATTTCGGGCAAATTTTATTTGATCGTGCCTGCACCGGCCCTGGCTTTAAAAATATATTTGGGAGAATTGAGCACAGCCGTTCTGATAAGCCAGTATGTGAGCAGCGATAAAATTCAAAATGCGGGATATAGGTTTGAATTTGAAAGGATAGAAGGAGCAATTAAATTGATCATAGAAAAAAGTAAGAAGTAAGAAGTAAGAAGTAGGAAGTAGGAAGTAGGAAGTAAGAAGTAGAAAGTAAGGAGTGGTGGATTCATTCGTCACTTGTAATTCGTGTTTTCCAATTCGTAACTCTTTTGTATTTAATTCAGCAAGACAAGGAATAAGGAATTAAATAGTTACGAGTGGGGAAACACGAGTGACGAATTACGAATGTGTAAATCGTGAGGAATAAGGAATGTTGCTTCATTCGTCACTTGTGATTCGTGTTTCATAATTCGTAACTTTTTTAGATTAAATTCAGGAAGACAAACATGATGAGTAGGGAATAAAATAATTACGAGTTGGAAAACGCGAGTGACGAATTACGAATGTAAGAAGTAAATAAAAATTGCAGCTGGAAATAATTTCCGGCTGCAATTTTATAAATATTTCTAAAATTTATTTTTGCTGAGCAAAACCGGTAAATGTTTTTACCAGGTTGATAAATTCATCGCGGTATTGATAGGTATCGGCACCACGGGCTGAGTTGGCTAATTTAATTACTTCTTCGTAGGTGGCGTCTCCTTTAAATTCACTTTCGCGAAGCAGCATACCAAATTCAGCAACAGCACTTGCAAATCTGAAATTATCGGAAGTGGATGCAATGGGCACCATATTTTTTGACAATGATTTTTCGATCAGCTTGCTGGTTTCGCTTCCGGGATCTTTGAACCGGAGTTTTAATGTCATTATCTCATCAGTATTATATGCATCGTTTTTTATTTCAGTGGTTTGATATTTTAATTGTTCTTCCGTTTTATTTTTATTGATACCATTAGGTTGATATTGTCCATTGCGGATCTTAATTTCATAAAGTGCAGTCACTCTATGTCCTGCTCCCAGTTCGCCTGCATCTTTTTTATCATCATCAAAATCTTCCTTGTTTAATATCCTGTTCTCATATCCAATAAGGCGGTATTCTTCTACCATTGCAGGATTGAACTCGATCTGTATCTTCACATCTTTGGCTATGGTGAATAATGTTCCCCGCATATCGGTGGTAAAAACTTTTTTTGCTTCTTTATCATCATCAATATAATAGTATGAACCGTTGCCATTATCAGCGATCGTTTCCATTTTGCTATCCTTATAATTTCCCATTCCGAAACCGCATATGGTTAAAAACACACCGCTCTTTCTTTTTTCTTCAATTAATCTTGTCATTTCGCCGTTGCTGCTAACACCAACGTTAAAATCACCATCAGTACATAAGATCACACGGTTGTTTCCTTCTTCAATTAAATTTTTTATCGCAATATCATAGGCAAGTACAATACCTGCACCGCCTGCTGTTGAACCACCGGCTTCCAGCCTGTTCAAAGCATCTTTTATCGCCTGCTTATTACTGCATGAAGTAGAGGCTAAAACTTCACCGGCAGCTCCTGCATAAACTACTATTGCTACCCTGTCGGTTGCATTTAAATTATCCACTAAAGTGCCGAGCGATTTTTTTACTAATGGTAATTTATTTACATCCTGCATGCTACCGCTCACATCAATTAAAAACACAAGATTGGATGGAGCTGCTTTTGAATAATCAATATCCTTTCCCTGTAAACCGATCATAATTAATCTCGTTGCTGAATTCCATGGGCATTCGCTCATTTCATAATTAATGGAGAACGGATCGTTGCCTTTTGGCTGCGTATAAGTATAATCAAAATAATTTACCATCTCTTCAATGCGCACTGCATCCTTGGGTGGCGTTTGTCCATAATTAATAAACCGGCGGATGTTGGAATATGAAGCATTGTCAACGTCAATTGAAAAAGTGGAGAGCGGATCGCCGATCACTTTTTTGAATTTATTTTCATTTATAACATCGTATTCTTCGGTGTTATATTCCGGATCGTATGCGCCATCATAATCACTGACCAATGGTTGGTAGCTATTATATTCTGCATAATTTACCGTTCCTGCTGCATCGGCTTTCACTTTTTTCCTTTCTGATTTTTCTTCCTCAATAACATCATCAACACTAAGCTGAATTTGCGATGAATCAGTAATTACTGAAGTGGAAAGCTGAATGTCAAGGATTTTTATTTCGCCTTCCGAAAGTGAGATATTTTCAATCTTTTCTTCGTAACCTTTTGCGGTACATTTGATCTTGTACGAACCGGCCTCGAGTTTTTCAAATGTATATTTTCCATCTGTACCGGTAATTGTTTCAAGTTTTCCAAGTGAAGAACTTATTTCAATTTTAACCTGGTCGGCAGGATTTCCAAAATCAGCATCGGTAATTATACCCGAGATAGTTGCTGTGCCTGTTAACGGAATTTGTTTTTGATCGCTGTTTGCAATGATGATACCTGAAACTATTACAAGTATACCAAGCACGGGAAGAATTATTTTTCGCATGAGTAAGAATTTAGTTATGAATTATTGCAGGTAGATGTCAGGGTAGCAATAATTCCATAAATGAATTTTCCCAATTGAAAATCATGCAGAACAAATGACCAATAAAAGTTAATGCAATGTGCTAAGAAGAAATAACAGTATTGAAATGATCGAAAAACATGAAACTATTCAACCACTTCCGGAACGATGGTTTCGATGAATACCAGATCGGTGCCTGTATCGCTGGAAGTCCGAACGGTATCAACGCCATGTCCGAAAATTATTCTGATATCGAGGTCATCGGTGCCACGGGCAAGAAGCAGAACCGGCTCACCAATATTGGCAAATACATCCTGTTTGAACACGCCGCTCATATTATAATAAGTTTCGTTAACCCCGTCTGACCTGGTAAAGGTCACGCTATAATCAGTTCCATCAACGCGATAAGTGACCTTCTTTTTATCGGGTAAAACCTCCTCCTGACATGATTGAACCATGAAACTTAGGAGCAGGATACAGATTGGTAAAATGTATTTTCTTTTCATCGCTTTTAAAAATGGGAGACTAAGATGCAACATTCCTTAACCGAATTCAGATACGAATATAAGGATTTTGTGACGATATAAGTGTTAGGCAAAAAAAGATTCGAAGGGAGATGATAGAAGATTCGAAGGGAGAAGATCCGAAGATTTGAAGGGAGAAGGGTTGAAGATTCGAAGGAAGGATATAAGATTTTAAAGGATGGAAGGGAAAATCCTGGTCTTAAAAAGATTTGAAGGGAGAAGAGCTGAAGATTCGAAGGGAGAAGATCCGAAGATTTGAAGGGAGAAGGGTTGAAGATTCGAAGGAAGGATATAAGATTTTAAAG
>JBIOHA010000066.1:0-11554 GCA_044448625.1 Chitinophagales bacterium
ATCATAATTAAAATTTAAAATGTGAAATGAATTTAAGCCTTCTGGTTACTCAGCAGTTTTCTTATCATTGGCTTTTGCCCTGCGAGAATAGGCTGCGAGCAAAGTCCCTATTGCAAATCCGCTCGCAACAGTAATTAAAATACTTCTTAACATATTATTTGATTTAAGTGAATTGATATAGAGAAGAACATTGAAATAAATGTACCTATCTTATTTATTCCTTTTGAAAGGCTGAATATCAACGGTTCAGAGAATAAATAAGATAAGCCTCCAGATATCAATGGGAATTGAATTTCCCAAATTGAGCTTCAATGGACATTACAGGTCGCTGGACTTGGAATGTCCATTGAAACCCGGAAACCGTTAACCCGATTGTGGTATTTACTACCCCGGCTTATCCATCCACTTTTGTGTAAAAAATAATTATTATGAAAAATCTAACAACTACAATTTTAGCTTTATTGCTGATACCTATAATAGGTATGTCGCAAACCAATACGTTCCCAACCTCCGGTAGTGCCGGTGTTGGAACTATTACTCCAAATGCATCATCACTTCTTGAAATGCAATCTACAACACAGGGAATGCTTGCGCCACGAATGACGAAAACGCAGCGTGATGCAATTGTAAGCCCCGCAACAGGACTGCTGATATTTCAAACCAATTCCACTCCCGGGTTTTATTATTTTACGGGTGCGGGATGGCAGCCAATTTCTGCAAAAGGAGCAAATACATCTTTAAGCAACCTGGTTACCACTTCCATCAATCAGAATCTAAATCCGAGTGGTGATAATACTTTGGACCTGGGTTCTCCATCATTGCGCTGGAATGAATTATATGTGAACTCATTAAAATTCATGGATGGTTCAACGCAATCAACTGCAGGTGGTGGTGGCGGTACTTATACCGCAGGCTCAGGAATTAATATTACCGGAACGGTTATTTCCAACACCGGCGATATTAATGGCGCTGATGATATTACAACTTCATCATCAGCCACCGGAGATGTAACCGGATTGTTTTCCAATTTGCAAATTGGTTCGGGCGCTGTTGGTTCAACTGAAATTGGTGATGGAACAGTTTCATCAACAGATATTTTAAATGGGACAATTGCAGCTACAGATCTTAATTCAATGGGTGCAAGTTCGGGTCAGGTTTTACAGTGGAACGGATCAGCATGGGTACCAACAACACCAACTGCTGGAACTGAAACCGATCCCCAGGTAGGAACAATTTCTACCGACAGGGTTCCCCGTTGGGATGGTACTGCTTTAATTAATTCAGGTATTACCGATAATGGCGATAATATGGCTGTTGGCTGGGATGTTACTGATGCAAATGCGTCTGGTGTTTTTTATAATGCTGAAGGCATTTTTGCAGAAGAAGATATTGCGTTAAAAGCAGTTGACCATACTGTTTCAGCAGGTGGGATTTCTACCATTAACGCCTCAATAAACCTGGGATATAATACCAGTGGTTTGTTCTTTTTTGATACTCCTATTTCACATGCAGGCGCTTGGGCAAGTGTTCCAAGTACCTCAACAGGAAATGCCGCTGCAGTGTATGCTCAGAATAACAGTACGGCAACCACCAATTATGCAACTGTTACCAAAGCAATCGGGTCAGGAACAACAAATATTGGCTTATGGGCAAAAGCTTCAGGTGCAACCAATAATTATGCAGTCGTTGTTCCATCTGATGGAGGAAATGCGGGATTTGGAACCGAATCGCCAAACGTAAGACTGCATGTAAATGCGCTTGCTGGCGAGGATGCTTTCAGGGTTCAAATTTCCGGAACAACAAGATTTTTAGTGCAAAGTGGTGGTGGTGTTTCTGTGGGTAGTTTAACTACAGCACCAACAAATGGTTTATATGTTAGTGGTGATGTTCGCATTGGCACTGCAACTCCTGCAACCGGATATAAAGTTTCTATTGATGGTAAAGTAATGTGCGAAGAATTAAAAGTACAATTAAGCCCATGGCCGGATTATGTATTTGCAAATGATTATAAATTAAATGCATTGGATGAACTGGAATCTTTTATTAAAACAAATAATCATCTTCCAAATATTCCCGCTGCATGCGAGATTGAAACCAATGGATTGAACGTTGGTGAAATGCAGGGATTAATGATGGAAAAAATCGAAGAACTCACTTTATACGTTATCGAATTAAATAAAGAAAACAAAGAATTGCAATCCCGCATCGAAATGCTTGAAACAAAATAATTTCTTTTCACAAAAAAAATAATATTATGAAAAAGAAATTAATAGTCACCATAATAATATGCCAGGCATTGCTTTATGGTGCTGAAAGATCCTTCGCACAGGTAGAAGAGCCACTTCACGAATTAACCTGTGTTACTGAAGAAGGATATCAAAAATATATTGCGCCTTTGTTGAGCGAAAGTTATACAAAGCTTATCGCTGAAGGAAAATTAAAAGATAAAATTAATGTTGGTGCAAATGCAAAAATGGGAACAGGTGATCTGGAATGGCCGTTGCGAATGTCGCAAGCCTATGCATCACAGTCGGGCGTATATGATTATTTTCAAATTTGGAATTACGCCGATCTGGATCATGCTACTGGACCGCGGGAGGATTGGATGTGCCATTTGGGAGTAAATGCACGCAACTACGATAATCACAACGGCGTTGATATTGTTCCTGAACCATTCAGGTGGAAAATGATGGCCGATGAAAGTATTGAAGTAATTGCTGCAATGGATGGAGAAGTATTATATATCGCCGATGGATATTTCGACAGAAATTGCGGAGGCGGTGCACATACTTTGGGCGACCCCGATGATTTTAACGGAGGCTATTACGGGAATTTTGTCGCATTACTCCACAGCGATAATTCCATAACGGTGTATGCGCATATGAAAAGCGGCACAGTTGCAGATCTCGAACCGGGCGACGAAGTTGTTACCGGTCAGTTTCTAGGTAAACTGGGAAGTTCAGGAAATTCATCAGACCCGCATTTGCATTTTGAAGTGCGCACTTGTGAAGCCTGTTCTTATATCGAGCCCTGGTTTGATGCAGCTGGTTGCAACGATGATGTTGTTGCGAGCTGGTGGGATTCGCAATTGCCTTATGATGATCCGCAAATATGCAGGTTGATGACACATAGTGCATTTACTTCTGAAAATACCTGCACAGAATATCTTGTTGGAACAAATGAAAATATATTCGAAAGAAATCATTTTGCTTCTAACTCAACAGTTGTTGTTGGTGTGTATTTACGCGACTGGCTGGATGGCGATAATCTTGATATTGATATTATAAATCAGGCAGGTGTTATTCAGGCATCGTGGAATCCGGTTGCCACTATAGATTATCAAAAGGGAGTTACCTATAATGCAAACACAACTATGACAGGCGACCCCGATGGTACATATAAATTGCGTGTAATTCACGACGGTAAAACTTATGTGAAATATTTTACCATAGGATGTACATCAACTTATACATTAAGCGGTGCGCTTACCGGAGGAAAAGGCTGGATAGCGGGTGACAATATCAACTCAACAAATACAATTTCTGGTGTTAGTACGAATCAGGTATTTTATGAAGCTGAAAATTATGTGCAGTTAAATCCGGGATTTGTTGCAACATTGAACAGCGGATTAAATGTGCGCATAGCTGATTGTACCGTTGGCGGATTAAAAGAAGATGAACCGTTGGTGATCGACGAAGATCAGCAAATGTTACAGGTTTATCCCAATCCGAATTTGGGTAATTTCGATATTCAATATTATTCTGATGAGGCTACCGATAAATATTTTATTATCAGGAATCTCACAGGAGAAATAATATTTACTTCATTGGATTACCCTTTTGCAAACACTGTAACTGAACATGTTGATTTAAAATCACAGCCAAAGGGAATTTATTTTGTTGAATTCCATAGTGGAAATATTATTGAAACTGCAAAAGTGATTGTGCAATAAATGATTAGTTGTCATGAAAATCCCCTGCATTTTTTTGCGGGGGATTTTTTTATGAAGCCCCCGCTTTGTTCATATGTCCCCGCAGTATCACCCGACGAAGGAGGGGACGCTGCGGATTTATTGCGCTTAGACCCGCTGTTATTAGTGTATCTCCAACTACGCGACTTCAAACCATGGGTTAATTTTGCTTTATTTTAAAATTCAATCAAAGTATATTTATATCGTTAAGGAGGTTTTTTATGGAAATAGCTAAAGTAGATTCCTAAGGCAGGATTGTCATCCCCCAAAAAATATTAAGAAATAATTGCCACTACTTTATAGCTTTACTTTATTTGCGCCACAGAGTTCCCCTTGTTTATTTTTTGCCAGTAAGCATCCAGTCTTCATAATATTTCCTATTATATTTAAATACTTCGGTTCTGATCCGGGTAACTCTGTGGGGACTTAATAAATCTTGTGTGTTCGAATCCTGCAAATTTTTTCGCTGCCATTCAATTTTCTCACCCTTCTCACCTTTCAAACCCTTCCAACTCTGCAAACCTTGGAAACTCTGTTAACCATGACAACCTTGCCAACCCTGCCAACCTTCCAAACGAATCTGACTTTACTGAGACAGTCTCCACACAATTTCCCCCGCCTCCCCCTCGTTTACCCCTTTTCACTATCAAATCCACGCTTATGAAAAAGCTCATTTTCACACTCTTTGCATGTGCCCAATTCCTTTTTGCTTATTCGCAATACAATTCAGTAAATCTCAAAGCCGATTTTACTTCCGGAAATATTTATACCTATGGCAATTTAAGGTTGTACCCGGTGATGGCCAATGAAGTGTTTTTAGCGCTGCATAAAAATATTGGAGAATATACGGTGCTGGCAGATGCGGTGGCCACCAATAAAATTTCGGTGACAGAATTGAGCCAGTCGGGTTCGGTAAATACGCTGTATGCAGAAAACTTATCGCAGGATTCTATTTATGTGATGGCGGGTGAAATTGTAAAGGGCGGAAAACAAGACCGCATCATTGCGCAGGATTTTATTTTGGCACCGGGTGAAAAAGTGGATGTGGGCGCTTTTTGTGTTGAACATGGCAGGTGGACCGCAGGTGGTGCAGCATCAAATATTTCCACCATCACTGAAGAAGGAAATAATGCCGATTTTAATTATGAAGAAACAAGTAATTTATCACTTAAGGTAGCTGCATTTAAAACCACATCTAAAGTAGTTAGTGCAGATGTGCGGGAAGCTGCTGTGGTTAAAAAAAATCAATCGGAAGTTTGGGAAGAAGTGGCTGATGTTACCGAAAAAAATGATGCCACAAGCGGTACCGGAACTTATAATGCTTTGGATAATTCAACCGCGTTTCAGGATTCACTAAAAAATTATCTATCCTATTTTTCTTCTTTGTATAAAAATGATAAAACAATTGTGGGTGTAGTTGCTGTAACAGGCGATAAAATAATCGGCGCCGATCTTTTTGCCACCAACAACTTATTTATCAATCAATACGATAATTTATTGCATTCATATATCACTGATGCCATTACCAATGGATCTGCTATAACAATTAATTCTTCCGACGTCCAAAAATATCTCGATGAATTTCTCGCCGATGAATTATTGCAAAAAGCAGTGCTGGAAAAAGACGGATCGCAGTTTGAGCATAAGGGGTTTGTACTCCATTGTGTGAGATTTTAATGTGCTAATTAAAAGAATGTGCTGATTAACAGCCGATTCTGGATACTCTCTTCGAAGCGTCATTCCGGGCTTGACCCGGAACCTCATTCGGGATGTGGATTCACGCACATTATTGCTCTGATTAAAGTAACTGCTCATCAGCGTCGGATTCCGGATCGCGGCCAACCGATGCGGATTGGCCTTGTCCGGAATGACAACCGAAAGGGAGGCTAATCAGTTAATCTTGCTTTCATGCAGATTAGCACGATCATCATCATTTTTGACCAGTCTTCAACTATTTAATTATTTTTGACCAAATGCAGATCTATGGTCATCAAAAAAATAACAGATACTTTATTTCAGATCCCACTCGGCCCTGTAAATGCATATTTTATTGTAGATGGAGATGATGTAATTCTCGTTGATACGGGATTTAAAAACGACCATGTTAAAATAATTAAGGCGCTGATGGGTATAAACAAAAAACCTTCCGATATAAAACATATTCTGCTTACACATAGCCATCCTGATCATGCCGGCGCATTGGCCGATCTCAAAAATATCACCGGTGCAAAAACATATATGCATTTTGAAGATGCAGCATTAATAAAGCAGGGAGTTGCCGGCAGGCTCCCGCACGAAGTTTCTCCCGAACTCCTCAATAAAATTCTTTACCACTTATTTATTAAAAGATCTGCCAATAAAAATGATGCGGTGTTAATCGACAACGAATTAAACGATAATGACCAGTTGCCACTAGCCCGGGGAATTAAAGTAATCTATACACCGGGACATTCGAAAGGGCATGTTTGTTTTTTAATAGAGGAGGAAGAAATTTTAATTGCCGGGGATATTTGCTCGAATATGATGGGATTAAAATTCAGTACCGTTTATGAAAGCAGGCAAGAAGGGATTGCTTCGATAAAGAAAGCAGCGTCGTATAAATTTAATATCGCGGTTTTCGGTCACGGTAATGCGATCATGCAAAATGCTCCTGAAAAATTAAAGGCAAAATTTTCGTGATCACTTTTTTTCCGAGGTTGCTGCTTTCAGCATTTCTGGATAAGGCATATCCAGTATCTTAGAATTTATCCACCTTAAAATATTCAGATTTGAAAATGCGACCCTTTCTGTATAGTTCTCATCAAATACTATGGTCAATTCATTTAGCATATCGGTAAATATTTTTTTTCTTTCGTGCTTGTCGGCTGCATTAATCAACCTGTTGAAATGCTTTATGAAAACCCGCTCCGTATTATAATAGAAGTCGTTGCTTAATAAATATCTTTTTACTGACCTTGTAATGCTGTCGAGCAGGAGATTATTCTGCATATCATAATGCAGCAATAAATAAACAATGCGCACATTCGCCTGCAGGTCCTTTCGCAGATCAATATCTTTTGCATCGATCAACTCATTCATGATGGCCAGCGACGCATTGTAATCGTTGTTCATCAAATGCAGTAAAGCGATCTCGTACTGGATGATCATCCATCTCACTTTATTGATATAAGGAGAAAATTTATTGATATCCGCTTCCGTATCGGCATAAAACTTTGTATAAGCTTCCAGGTCGAGCGCCATTTTAAATCCGCTTACTTTCCATAGCCACCAATGTTCAAAAAATATCGCTTCCTTGCTGATCGAATTTAATTCCAGCGGTTTAAAACTGTCGAGATAATCTAAATATTCCTGGTTCCGGTTAAATTTCCCAAGCGTAACCAGGTAATTGTTCACTGCTGCAATATATCTTACCGGTTCAGCATCTTTTAATTCGGGATTTGCATCCCATAGTTCTACAATTTTTTTAATTGTACCAAAAGAGCTTTCCTCATCATTTTGCAACAATGCATATAAATTATGGATATAATAAAAATATAACCGGCCATAAAAATCCTGAGGCTCTTTTATTAAGATATCATCTTCCATAAAATGCGCCCATTCATTTTTTATTTCCTCACTTCTGAAAAAGGGTTGTGTTTTATAAAATTTAACGATCTTCAGATATTTCTCCTGGAGCAATAGTGTATGGTGATAACTTTCAATTAATTGGAAGCTGAGGTTAAACGACGGGCCGGTATTTTCTTCCCATTCAGAAGCTTTGAGATCGATATAATATCTCCTTTTCCATGTTTCAATATCGAGGATAAATGGTTTTTCATCAAATGCAATGGCGAGGGCTTTTGCTTTCTCCCACATTTTCATAGCCTCTTCATACAATCCTTTTTCAAATAATACTTCACCACTTTCCATTAATGCATTCAGCCGCATAAATTTTGAGGAGCCGGACCGATAGGCACGCTGACTTTTAAGTATCAGCTCCCATAAATAATTCTTTGCAACGGAAAATTGTTTTACGAAAGATTGTCCCCGGAATTTTTTAATAAGCGCATCTTCATTATAAGATTCCTGTGCATCTATGGCATCAAAAAGCAGGAGGTAATTCTTGTCCTTTACGCCACTGCCTGACTGGGCATTTTTTTTAAAATACCCTTTTTCATTTTTATCCAGCGATTTTATCAAACGGAACAGGTCGTCACTCGGCTTCATAATGCTGTTTTACCGGTCCAAAGATAGTCTATCGCAGAGATACAGAAACGCAACGTGGTGGCAGGTTTGGGACTTGCCGGCCCGGTCCGGAACCTAAGAATGGAAGGTTTTTTTGTTATAGCACCCGACAGGGACAGCATAATTTTGGACCATCAAATTAATCTAACTAAAAACAAAAAAATGAAACGTCTACAATTATTCATCCTGATGGTAGCGCTTACATCTATCAACTTAAGCGCACAAACGGTTTTCCTCAAAAGCTACGGCGATGAAAACCCGAATTATTTTCCATCCCATGTTACCGACAATGATGGGAATTCCTATTTCGGAGGCTACTTTCTTTATCCAACATTTGAGATCGGGGAATTTACCCTAACCAGTGATTTCAGCACCACACCATTTATTTATAAGGTTGACCCAGATGGAAATGTGATTTGGGCCTTTTCAGAACCAAGCGCTGCAAATCCAACTTTATATGATATCGCTCTCGACAATGATAATAATTTTATCATTTGCGGGGAATTTAGCGGAACCGACGCTGTGTTCAGTGGAATAACCTTATCAAGTACGCAGGGAAGTGCTTATATAGCAAAATATAATTCCGATGGTGAGATCATTTGGGCGAAAAATTTGCCGGGAGAATCGCTTGGTTATTCGCTATTATCGATTGATGATGAAAATAATATTATTGTTGGGGGGTATACTACTGGTGATCTTACCTTTTTGGGAAATGAAGTAGAAGTGTTTGGTGATTATGATGTTATTTATGGAAAATATGATGCGAACGGAAATGAATTGTGGATGGAAAGCATGGGATCACCCGGATCAGAAAGTCTTAGTTCAATTGCAACCGACCATGATGGAAATATTTTTCTTTCGGTGAGATATTACCAATCATTTACATTTCAGGATGTTTATGTAGAAAATAGCGGACTCGGTGATGGATTGCTGACGAAAACAAATCCAAACGGTGAGGCACAATGGATAAAAACATTTACCGGTGAAGGTGATGGCGCCGGACCACGCTCAATGGTAGCTGATGAAAATAATGATTTATATGTAAATGTTGAATTAAATGCCGGTGAATTATATGATGCTAATGGATTTGATAATTATGGTTACACCGATGTTTATTTAATGAAAATACATGGTGATGATGGTGAATTGTCGTGGTCGAAATTTGGTGGCGGAGGGAATTATGATCACCCGGCTGAAATTGCGCTTGGAACTGATGGGATTTTTATTACCGGAACATACCAGGGTGCAGCAGAATTTGACGGGTTGCAATTATATACGGAATTTCAAAGCGGATTTATTGTAGCTTATCAACGCGACGGTTCAATTGCACAGGTGTACGATATCAACGGAAATGATTTTGTAACACCACAAGGTTTGGATGTTGATGCACATGGTAATTTATATTGCAGCGGTACTTTTGCAGAGAATGCAATTGTAAGCGATGCACCAGAAGTTACAACCGTAGGAGGTGCAGATATTTTTCTTTATAAATTAGGTTCAGTTTTGGTACCGGTAAATAATATACCAAAACCTGAAATTAATATTGAATTATTCCCGAACCCTTCAGCAGAAAAAATAACATTAACAATTCCCGAGCTATCGGTTGAAAACATTTCCATATCAATTTTAAATACTGAAGGACAAAATGTATTCACTGAAAATAATTTAAACCTCAGCAATGAAAAGACAATTGACCTGCATACATTGCCTGCAGGAAGTTATACCATGATTATCATCTCCGGTCACAATATCGTTTCATCTAAAAAATTTGTGAGGCTTTAAAGGATGAATAATTGAATGCACACAGATTTTTACTGCCGGTATTTGCCGGCAGTTTTTTTTGTCATTACGAGGGATTGCGGAAAGCTTGAGAGTCGAATTGAGTGGTTTAAATCCAGAAGCAATCTTTTACTGCCGAATCTTTAAATTCAACAAGATGAGATTGCTTCGGTGGTTGATAATCATACTTCGAATCCGGAACATTATTATAATCACATCGCAATGAACTCCTTCAAATCTTCGAATCTTCTCCCTTCAACTCTTAAAATAAAAATAGTCTTCTTAACACTTATATCATTAATCTTTCCCTTGCATCCTCTTCAGGATCACCATCATAGTGCACAAAAAATCCCCCCATTCTTTTTGGTTGTGAGTAACATTTTATATTTTTAAAAATTATTGCCTGAACGAGACCCTTTGAAAACACGGCGCAATGAATAAATTCCTCAAGTCAATCGCAACATTGCTGATTGTTTTTAATGTTTACACCAGCTTTACGCAAACCTGCGAAGCCTGGTATATCAGACGCACACCCCCTGAGCCGTGGACCTGGTGCCCGGTGCTGAATACCAACATCACCGAAATGGATAATGTATTTGGTGTTGGAGGGTGGAATTCAGGATATTTTACAACCGTTGATGTTACCGATGCCTTTGGACCCGATTCAAAATTTGTTTTCCTGGAAGGAGGCGATAACCATGCGATCGATCTAAAAGATTTTCTCGCTGTTAATATGACAGCCATTGAAAATTGGGTTTTCAACGGAGGCTGTCTATTCCTGAATGCGGCACCAAACGAAGGCGCTGACATTAACTTTGGATTCGGCGGAACCCTACTTGATTACACACCAGCCATGTACGCCTCAAACGTTGAGGCTACAGATCCATTACATCCAATTTTTCTCGGACCATACGGGCCAACGGGTCTCGCCTGGACGGGAACAGCATATACCCATGCAAAAATTACCGGAACAGGATTAACTGTTTTGATCAATGAAACATTTTCAGGTTATACTGCCTGCGCCGAAAAAACCTGGGGAGCCGGAATCGTTATGTTTGGAGGAATGACAGTAACCGGATGGCATGCGCCATTTACACAGGCGAGAAATCTCAGGCAAAACATGTTTAGTTATTTGTATAACTATGTAACGGCTACGGGCGCCAATTTTACTTATCCTGATTCCATTTATTGTAAAAGTGATCCTGACCCATTCCCTGTTTTTGATCCGGGTGCTGATACAGGCACATTTACCGCTACACCGGTGGGAATGGTGATAGATAGTACAACAGGGCAGGTTGATCTTACTGCTTCAACTCCGGGTACCTATACAATTACAAACGGCGCCCTTGTGGGTTGCAGTGGCGGAGCATTTATTATGATCATCGCTGCCGACCCCAAAGCAAACTTCTTTTATCCTACAGATCCATATTGTTCTGATGATATTGACCCTACCCCAAGTTATTTTTTGGGAGGAACCGCAGGTGCTTTTACTTCTTCACCGCCGGGACTTGTAATAAATCCAGTTACAGGGGTAGTTGACCTTGATGCATCAGTTCCTGGAACTTATACGATCACCAATAC
>JBIOHA010000067.1:0-11537 GCA_044448625.1 Chitinophagales bacterium
GTATGAAGTATGAAGTAAAGTGGGCAGTTGCAGTTGGCAGTATTGAGAACTATTGAATTTAATTCAGTGCAGGAATCAAACTCATTACTCATTACTCATTACTCATTACTCATTTAGTTACAAGTGATGAAACACGAGTGACGAAATACGAGTTTTAAAAAAAAGACCCCAAAGTTTTTATCCTCTGAGGTCTGGAATTTCTGATTTATATTTTTTTACAATCCTAATTCATCGTAAGGAATTGGGTACTCGGTCCATACATTATCATCAACCCGATCAATAGGTAATTCACCCAATTTTCCTGTTCTGCGCATATCGATCCAGCGATGGCCTTCGGCAAATAAGGAATAACGACGCTGGTTCAATATTTCATCAATTAATTCGGCTTCACTCATTCCACCGGCATAAGCACCGAGACCTGCGGATGTTCTTATAATATTAATATTGGCAACAGCACCACCGGCATCACCAGTTCTTGCTTTTGCTTCTGCTTCAATTAAAATGAGTTCTTCATTTCTTATTAAGCAAATTGGCGCATCACTCGATTGCCAAACCCAAACATCATAAAAACTGGTGAGTCCGTCCTGGAAAGCAGTATCTGTTCTTAAAACAGCTTTCGATAAACGGTTGTCGCCGGGTTCTGCATCATCAACAAAAGAATTATGTGCGCACCTTGCATTTCCACCGGGTGCTGAATTCAGCGGGTAGAAAAGCGGATTTAATATATCGCCGGCACCTGAAGAATAAACATGCCAGACACCATTTTGCAAACCACCTCCGGTATTAATAAATGATTCACCAAGTGCAGTTAATGCTCCTGCATAATCTTCATGATATAACATCACCCTTGCAGCGATTCCCCTGTTGAATTGTAAAAATGTTTCCGGGGTTTCGAATCCGGTAAATCCGCTTGACAAAGTAAAACGGAATTCAGTACCTGCATTTATCAAATCATTTTTTGCTTCATCAAGCAAGGTCATAATTGCTGTTAAACATCCGTGATAATCGCCGAGAATTGGTCCCATATTATCCGGATCCTCTACATCAATTCTAATTCCACCTTCAAAAGTCATATTTAAATTCAACAACATTTGGTAGGCCTGGATTGTTTTTGCAAATCCGCGGTAGCCATTTTTTTCTTCAGCGGTAAGATCTGCAGTTGTATTATCAACAGCATGACGCAATATCCATCCATTTCTAACAACACGATAACGTGAACCCCATGGATTTACCGTATAAAAAGTATTATTGTCTAATTCAGATTCGCCTTTTCCCAATAATTCACTTGTAAAGCGTGGATCGGCACCTGAGAAACGATAAAAATCGCGACCCATAATTCCAACACCATCTAAATAAGTATCGAGTGATGGGCGCATACCTGATTCCATACCCGTAACGAGATTATTCAACTCCTCAATTGTTGCATCGGCCTCAATACTTTCTATGCTTGGATTATTCGGATCCACCAGCGGATCTATATTACAGGAGTAAAAACCTGTACCCATTATTAAAGCAATTGGAATGCTTAATATCAATGGTTTTATCTTTAATGCATTCATAATTTTTTAATTTAAGGTTTAGAAATTAAAGGTGATATGTCCATAATACCGCTTAGCAGATGGAAATGGATTTACTTCAATACCGGTTGATATTCCTGTTGTTCCGAAATTGGAAACTTCAGGATCATAACTCGAATAATCAAAGAAATTCAACAAATTATATCCCGACGCACCAACCCTAATTCCTCTAATGAAATTATTTGTTTTCGACGCCAGCTTATCGCCGTCAAATGAATAATATAATCCGATCTCACGCAATCTGACATAGGAAGCATCCTGAACAAATGTTGATGCAGTTACACCAATTGATGTCAGTCGATACAAGCCATTCGGATAAGCATCAGGCTGACCATAAGTAACTTCATCAAAATCAGGACTTGTTCCGAAAATATCAGAAAGCAATTGGGTGAGGTTTACGTTATCTCCACCTTTTTTCCAGTGAATTAAAAAACTAAGGTCCCAATTTCCATGAGAAAGCTCATTGGCCCAAGACAACTGAAAATCAGGTTCGGCATCACCGAATACATCAAGACCTTCCGGTAAATTATCGCCTGTTTGATCCAGTTCAAATAATCCATCAGGATTTCCGGTTTCATCAACAGGAGCAATTCCAACTAATTGTGTTGCACTTGCACCTTCCTGAATATAATAAGTACCTAATGTTGTTCCAAAAGAACCCACTGCAAATTCAGGAATGTCGAGTCTTGTTATTTCGGATCTGTTCATCCAGAAATTAACATGTGTATACCAATCGAATTTATCACCACTAACAATATCGGCACCGATACCTAATTCCACTCCTTTATTCTGAAGATCGGCAGCATTTGTTACCTGTGATGAAAATCCACTTGATTCAGGAACTTGCGCAACCAATAAAAGATCAGTAACAGTTTTAATATAATATGTTGCTTCAACAGTTACTCTGTCTTTAAAGAATCCAAGGTCAAAACCAAATTCCAATTCACTTTGGCGCTCGGGTGCAACATCTGGATTTCCTCTTTGTGTATTTATGAGTGAACCTGCAAGTCCACCGATATTGGTACTTCCTAATGAAGTAAATGCCGATCCGAATGGAGCAAAGTTTCCTGATTGTCCATAAGCGACCCTTAATTTCGCGAAGTCAAATTTTTCCATGCTCCAGGAATCAAATTCGCTTAGTGTTAATGCAAGTGAAGCCTTAGGATAGAAATACAATTTGTTCGGATCACCGTTGTTGGATGATTTATCACCGCGAACACCGGCAGTAACATATATCCTGTCGTTAAAATTTACTTCCTCCTGAATAAATCCACCTTTATCTAATTGTTTTACAATATTCTGATATGTGCTAACGGCACCAGCCTGGTTAACATTTGTTTGAGCACCGATCAGTTCGGTTGCTGTTACAATTATCGTATTCCTGTCGAATTGCTCGCGGGTTAATCCTCCCTGTGTGCGGAAAGTGATACCATTTTCACCATAAAAAGTATGCACAAGCAAACCCGATTCATTGTTATTGAAACTATGTGTCGATCCCTGGATAGAAGCGCCATTTGTTCCATTACCATTTTTTTCAAATTGCAATTCACGAGGGAAAATAGCCGTGGTAACTAAATTATAAAAATCAACACCACCCGTCAATACCAATTTCAACGACTGGTTATTTTTTGTGAATAAATCGATGGTAGAAGTAGCTCCACCAATATACCTGTCGACAGATTCATTATTTGTCATTAATTCAGCAGTCTGTAAAAAGTTGGATGCGCTGTATGGATTATCGGGATAATTTCCCTGATCATCAGGATGCAATTCAGCCCATGCCGGAGTTGCCACCATTGATATACTCATGGTTGTTCCCGTATTATCATTATTGAAAAATCCCCTGTCGGCACTTGATTTAATAAAATTATTGCTAACCGAAAGATCGATATGTTTATTTACTTCGTGGTCGATATTTAAACGAAGTCCCGTTTTTTCATAACCGGTATTTGGAACAATGCCTCCTTCGCTTTTAAATGATCCGCTCGTATAATAAGAAGTTCTGTCGCTGTTTCCTGCAACCGATAACCTGGTATCTGAAAGCATACCGGTATTGCCGAATAATTCATCCTCATAATCATAAATTTTTCCGTCAGCTTCAGCAGCTTCGAAAACAGGTACTTCGGCAGCGCCATAAAATGCTTCCACATTTTCAGAATTCCATGGACGTGTTCCCTGCGGATTTATTATTTGTGTAGCTCCCAGCGATTGTGATAAACTGATATTTGCTCCCGCACCTGATTTCTTTCCGCGTTTGGTTGTTATGATCACAACACCACCCGCAGCTCTTGATCCATAAATTGCAGCAGCTGAAGCGCCTTTTAATATTTCTATATTTTCTATATCCCCCGGATCAATATCTGCGATCCTGTTGGATGGATTATCCTGATCAAAAACCGCAGTATTTCCACCAGCTGCCGCACCTGAAATTAAATTTAGGCCTGCAGCAATAGATGAATTATCAACATAAACACCATCAATAATAAATAATGGCTGAGCGGGTGCATTAATGGAGGTGATACCCCGCATCCTGATGCCGATACCGCCGCCGGGTGCTCCCGAATTGGCGGTGATCTGTGCGCCGTTGATCTTTCCGTAAAGTGCACCATCGAGTGTAGATTGTTGTGTAGTTCCATTCAACGATGCTCCGGAGATCGTTTCAACGGAATTGGCAAGGTTCGTTCTTTTAACCGAGGTAGCAAGACCCGAAATAACTACTTCGTCAAGTGTTGATGTGGTTGTTTCCATTATCATATTCACTGTGGAGGTGGCAGATGAAACCTCCTGTTCCACAGTTTTAAAACCCACATAAAAAAATACCAGTGTTGCTGATGAACCTGGTATTTGCAAGACATAGTTTCCGTCAATATCGGTAACGGTACCACTGGTGGTATTTTTTACCAATACTGTAACGCCAACTAAACTTTCGCCCTCGGTGTCGGAAACTTTTCCTGACACGGTAAATTGTGCTTCCGCTGATATGCTTATCAGGGTGAGTACAATGAAGGCGAACATGACCTTAGGTAAATAAAATCGCATAGGCAAAATGGTTTTAATAACAAGAGTAGGAAATTAATATAAAGGCTGCAATTTTTTAAAGATAAATTTAATAACAATCCGGGATTGGGTTGGGGTTCTCCATAAAAGATTCGAACCTGCCTGCCGCAAATGCGGAGCAGCAGGCAGGGATTTGAAGGGAGAAGATTCGAAGAGTAAGAATTGAAGTAAAGACAAAAGTTAAGATTGAGGATAATCTTATCTTACTTCCTTCCCTTAAGACCTTTGATCCTTAAACCTTCGATTCTTCGAATCATTTCGATAAATATTACTCCTGCCAGTTCTGATAATAACTACCTTATACCTGCGGCATCGAGCGCTTTATGATAGAGATCACTATTCCTGTTATGCTCGGTAAGGGTTTTTGCAAAATAATGGAGGCCCGATCCCTCGCCCCGTGCACACATATAGATATATTCATGGTGCTCATAATTTAATACTGCATCTATATAAATAATTGGCGGCATATGAATGGGCCCTGGAGGTAGCCCCAAATATTTATAAGTATTATATGGCGACTCCACTAATTTATCTTCATCATAAATTCTTTTTTTAGCAAAATCACCGATGGCAAATTTTAAAGTGGGATCAGCCTGCAGTAACATATTTATTTTTAACCTGTTCATATAAACACCGGCAATTCTTTTTGCTTCTCCTGATGCCCTTTCATTTTCGGAGTATACAATGGATGCGAGAATATAAACTTCTTCCGGAGTTAAATCAATTGCTTTTGCTTTATTTAATCTTTCATCTGTCCAAAACCTTTCGTGTTCTTTTGCCATCCTTTTTACAAAACCTTCAGCGGTAGTTGTCCAATATAATTCATAAGTATTGGGAATGAACAATGTCATAAAATTGTCTTTATTCAACCCAGCAGAATTGAAATATGTTGTTGTATCAAAATAATGAATGAAATCAATTGAATCGGGTTCAAGCTGCCCTCCTATTCTTCCTGCAAAATCTTTTTTGGTACGGATATTATTAAAGATCACATTTAGGGGAGTTTGTCTGCCGCTCATCAGCAGGTTTACAATTTCACGGTTGTTCAATCCCGGTTTTAAAACATATCGCCCCGGGTGGAGATTATTTCCCAATTGTTTTTTATGTGCCCACCAATCAAATGCTGCTTCATCCTTTAATATTTTTTCAGATTGCATTTGAGCTTTTAAACTATCAAGGTTATCCTCCTGCGAAATAAATATCGAAACATTTTCATCACCGGCAACATTTGCGATCATCACTTTTTTATACAAATCATATCCATAAACAACAACAACTGCAATTACAATTAATACAGCAACAATAATAATCCGCCATGTTTTCTTTTTCATACTTCAGGTTGAAGCGGTAAAAATACTAAGTAGCGTGTTTTATATGGATAAAATAGACTGTAGTTATTGAGGCAAAAAAAAGGCTCCAACAGGAGCCCTTTTGCAACCGATCGGATGACACTCATTTCGATTGCACTACGTTCATGATAAAGGATACTGTTTTTCCGACCAGTGAATCACTCACAATCATCTTAACGCCGTCAATGCTATGACGAATATGGTATTCTAGCAAATAATCATTGGCTTGCACTTCTGCTACATGCACCACCCCATTTTCATCAACCTGTATGGTTACGTCAGCCTGACCGTTTATGCCCAGGGCATTAAGGAGGTCAACTCCGCCAAGCAGGTCGGCAATATTTTCAACTACCGTTGCCTTTTCTGCATCAGTGCAATTGTTAGTTTCATTTCCTGCAAAAGTGATCATGCTCAAAAGGATAAAGCCAAGTGTGAATAACGATCTCATAATTGTATTTTTTTGATATGGTTTATAATTTGTTTTTTGATGATTTGAACATTAGGCGATGGGTGGGGTATAAAAGTTACAGCGACCTGAAAATAATTTTAAGCGCTTGCTGCGGAACACATGTTGGCAGTTGGCAGTGGGCAGTTGGCAGTCGCAGTCGCAGTGGGCGGTATGTCCTGACTCACCAGTTTGGTTTGTGCTTTAATCATTAATCTGTGTAAATCGGTGTAATCGGTGGCAGGAAAAGTTGGCAGTGGGAATCAACTTTCTTTGGTTACTACCATCTGCCTACTCATCCCCAGCAACGTATTAAAAAAAACAAAAAACACCACCCCACTCTGTGATTTAAGCATGGATTCGGAAAAAATATTGAGCATGAATAAAAGGAGAAAGGCGAGATATAAATTATTTTTTGATCTTATTGCCAGCCGGAGGCAAAAAAATAGAAAAGCCAGAAAAAGAATGAGCCCAATGAGGCCGGTTTCTACAGCAATTTGCAAAAATTGATTGTGGGTATTGTAGCGTTCGTCAACACCTTTTTTAAAATTGTTCTTATAATATGTATCCACTAACTCCTGCTCGGCATCACCTGACCCGGTGCCGAAGAAAGTATTTTGTGATATTAATTCACCGGTTGCTTTCCATATTTCTTTCCGCGAGTTTACGCTGTTATCATATTCAACTTCATTAAACGTGATAAGCAATTTCAATCGTTCACGGGTATAGGGAAGAGCAAATAAAATGGCCACTGCGAAAATATTCCCTGCGATCAAAATCAATACTGCTTTTTTTATTCCCAACAATTTTTTCCCCCATATAAAGAAAGCGATATTTAAAATCAGCAATATGGAAGCAATTGCCATTTTTGCTGTAAGCAGGAAAATAAACAGGGTTAGTAATAATATCGCTGCTGCTGAGGCAATTTTTTTCATAACTGAATACCTATCTGCAGCAGACATCATATCGTATACTATAATTATTACTGCAAATGCGGCAAACATTCCGATATAGGAAGGGTGGATAACAGTAAAATTCACAAGGTCCTTATAAAAAAAATTGTTTTCGCCGGTGGTGAGAAAATCATATGCTGCCCTGCCGATAGCAAAAATGGCAAATGCCAGGCAGGAAAAAACAAAGCATCCCAAAATTATTTTTATTTCCTTTTTTGAAAACGGCATACATGCAGCCCATATAATTGGAATTACCAGGAAGTATAATTTTATTCTCAGGTCGTGTAGCGATGTTATTTTATCGGAGGAAATGAAGTAAGCAAATAAAAATATCAGGTAAATAGAAGCGAATACAATATTGCGCTTGTTCTCTTTTAAATATTGCCATTTCTTTTTATATCCCCATGGGAGAATAATAAGAAAAGAAGATAAAATAAGTGGTGGTGATGTTAAGGATACATGCCAGGGTATTAATATGGCAACAGCGATAATAAACAGCAGGAATATATTATCGGGAATATTTCTTTTGATTGTTTCCACCCGTATATTTTATGTTCCTTTAAATTTTACCATTACCGAAATTGTCTTGAAAATAATAACAAGGTCGAGCAATAATGAACGGTGCTTGATATAATAAAGGTCGTATTGCAGTTTTACCAGCGTATCATCAAAATCGGAAGCATAATGGTGCTTCACCTGTGCCCATCCCGTCAACCCGGGTTTTACCGAATTGCGCAATTTAAAAAAGGGGATCCTCTTACTTAGTTCCTCAACAAAATATTCACGTTCAGGCCGGGGCCCAATTAAATTAATATCCCCCTTCAGCACATTCCAGAACTGTGGCAATTCATCCAGCCTGGTTTTTCTCAATACCTTCCCCACCCTGGTTATGCGGATATCATTTTTTTTCGCAAGCAGCGGGCCTGTTTCTTTTTCTGCATCAGCTACCATCGTTCTGAATTTTATGATATTGAATTTTTTATTGCCTTCCCCCACCCTTTCCTGCCGGTAAAACAATGCACCGCGACTCAACAATAAGTTACCCAGCCATACAAAAGGTAAAACGATCAGGAATAATACACCAGCAATTAAAGCGCAAATAATATTCACTATCCGGTTTATGATGGTATATAAATTATCCTTATGCACAATGCTGTACGGGTTGGTAAGGTGATATTCATTTCCTTTTTGCTTTATCATTACCCTTCCGGTTTGCTCCTCATAAATTTGCGTAGCAGGTGTTACAAGTATACCTGCGTTTTCTGTTTCTATTAAATTCGAAAATAATTCTGGCGAAAGATTTTCCTGTTCGGGAATGGCCATAATGATCTCATCAACACCCAATCGCCGTGCAAATTTGAATAGGTTGTTGCCAGTGCCGATCACTTTGATACCGTCGTAATTCTTTCCCTGTTTTGAGATATCATCATCAATATATCCATAGATCTTATACGCCGTCTTATGATAAATTGCACTGTCGAGCAATAAAGTTTTTACTATCTCCCTGCCGGTATATCCCGCACCTGCCACAAGGGCTTTTTTATTTAGAATAGGATGTATCAAAAATGCGGCATAACATAATCTCCATATTAATACCAGTGATACCATGGCCCCGGTCAATACATAAGCAGGAAACCTGCTGAATGGAAGTGTGGGGCTTAAAAAAGGGATAAATAAATAGGTGAGCGCCGTTAAAACTGCAGTAAGAATTGTATTTCGTATTGTAAGTGTTATCCTGTCGACATTAGAAAGTTTATACAAATTAAATATGTAAGAATAAAAAAACCACAATACAATGATCACGGCTATCCATAATAAATTGTCGACAAAAGAATGATATGATTGTAAAGCGGTGGGATGATAAAACCGGAGATAAACAAATAAAGCAGTAAGTATCAATATAACATCAACGATGATGAGAATATATCGTCTCAATAAAAAACGAAAATCATATTTTTTTTGAATAGCCAAAGTGTGCACAAAAATAACATTTGTCGGAGATATGGCTATTCCTCCGCTATTTATTAAAATCGATGCAGAAATATATCAAGGTATTGGAAATACTGCTCATTGGAAGCGATGTTTTAATTAAATTTGCAAATTAAATAAAACAGAATAATGAAAAAACTAATATTTATCGGATTTGCAGTAATAACCCTGCTTTCCAAAACTGCAATAGCGCAGGAGCTTGAATTACCGCAACCAAGTCCGTGGGCGCAGGTATCTCAGAAGTTTGGGCTGGCCACAGCAACTATTACTTATTCCCGTCCGGGTGTTAAGGGAAGAAAAATATTCGGATCATTGGTTCCGTTTGGCGAGATATGGCGTACAGGTGCAAACAAAGCAGTAGAATTAAAGTTGGAAGGAAATGTTAAAATAAACAACCAAAAAGTGGAAGCAGGAGCGTATTCTCTTTTTACAATTCCTGGTGTTGATGAATGGACCATCATCATAAATAAAAATACTGAATTATGGGGTCCGGCAGATTATAAGCAGGAAGATGATGTGATGCGATTTACTGTTAAACCTTCTACTACCACCCCAACTGAATCGTTTACAATAGATTTCGCCAGTGTTAAAGATGACAAAGTTACTGTTCAGCTTTATTGGGAAACAACAAAAGTGAGTTTTGATATTGTGAATGAATTTGTTGAAGAGGGTAAAAAAAATATTGAAGAGGCAATTGCGACCGCAGAAAATACAGCCAGTTTATATAATGATGCTGCTGAATTTTATCTCGACAATAATCTTGATACAAAACTCGCCATGGAATGGGCGAAGAAATCTACTGCTCAAAGAGAACGCTATTGGAATTTATATACCCTTGCACGTGCTTATGCTGCAAACGGTATGCATAAAGAAGCAGTAGAAACGGCAACAAAAGCACATGGCCTCGCTGTAGAAGCAAAAAATACAGGCATGACGCTAACGATTTCTACCAGCCTGGAAGAATGGAAAAAGAAAATGTGATTTGAAAAATATAATGTATACCGCCTCCTATTGTGGTACGCATTAATTTATGTCAACGCAACAAAAAATATTTTTGCGGGCTGAATGGAAAAACCTGCTCATCGTAAATTATGTTTACGACCCATCAGTCCTCAATAATTTCCTGCCGGCTAAAACTGAGCTCGATTCTTTTGAAGGAAATCATTTAATTAGCCTGGTTGCATTTCAATTCTTAAATACGAAATTATGGGGAATTAAATTTCCGTTTCATACTAATTTCACCGAAATAAATCTTCGGTTTTATGTAAGGCGCAAAGAAAATGGAGAATGGAAACGAGGTGTTGTATTTATCCGGGAGGTCGTTCCGAAATTCATGATCACATTTGTTGCGAACACAATTTTTAAGGAAAATTATCTCACACTTCCTGTACAAAGTTCGATTCAGGAAAACAACGAGACCATTACGTTGAGATACACCTATGGAAAAGATAATATACTCAGCGCCACAGCACATAATAAACAAACTGAATTACTGCCAGGGAGTTTAGAAGACTTTATAACGGAACATTATTGGGGATTTGCAAGGATCAATGCTTCAAAAACATTGCATTATGCCGTTGAGCACCCGAGATGGAAGATTTACCCATTAATAGAATACAACCTGCAAAGTAATTTCAAAGAGCTGAAACTGGATCAGTTTTCATTTCTACAATCAGCTGCACCGCATTCAGTTATCTGTGCCGCAGGCAGCGCTATATTGGTGCGAAATGGCATTGAGCTCACCGATAAATAATTAATAAGGCCAATGTTCAACATGTAGAAAATAACCTCCAAAAATAATGGAGTGTGGAATATTTAGCCTCCGCTTCCAAAATCATTGCTACTCTAAATCAATGAGATAGCAACTCTACGCCCCACGGCAGAATTATTGAATAAAGAATACCTGGGGAAATCACCCTGTCGTACCAAATTTTTTAACAAACTAATATTGATGAAATGAGAAGTTGTATACTTATTATTCTTACACTTATAATTACCCGCGAAATAAATGCACAGGGAATTGAAATGCTTGGACCCGAATACAAAAGGTCGGTAAGTGCACAATACGGAGCTGTTTTTACTTCTCTGAAAATTTGCACACCTCCTGACCAGCCGATGTACGGAAAACCTGTTTTGGGCCAGGGAGTAAACCTGTTATATACAAATA
>JBIOHA010000068.1:0-11430 GCA_044448625.1 Chitinophagales bacterium
CAATCACCCCCCTTTGTCCCCCCTCTAGGGGGGAGGTAGCTCCGAATGATGAATTCGAAATGATATTAAATGTACCGTTATTTGGATTTGGGTAAATGGAAAATGAATTATCATCTCCAATTAATTCATTTTCTTCTTTGCAAGGAACTGTTACAGCAATCACATTCGAATTTTTATAACATCCGCTTGCAGTTTTTGTTACTCTGCATTTATAATTTCCAGCGGTTGCTGCAATATAATTTGTAGATGTTGCACCGGCAATTAAACTTGCACCTTTATACCATTGATAAGTACAACCGCCAACAGGCACTTCAGTTAAAGTAACAGAACCACCTGCGCAAAAAGTAGTAGCACCTCCTGCAGAAATTGAAGCGTTCGGATTTTTATTAACTGTTACAGTAATAGTTGTTGAAGTTGCAGTGCCGCATGGCGATGTAGTAACTGCAGTATAATTTCCTGATTTATTTGAGGAATATGTTGATGATGTTGCACCGGGAATATTTGATCCATTCTTTTTCCATTGAATTGATGTGCCGGAATATGTTGCGGTTAATAAAACAGATCCTCCCTGACAAAAAGTTGTTGCTCCGCCGGCAGAAATATTAATTGTTTCAACAACGCCGTCATCAACCAAGGCGTTGCAGTTATCATCATATGCATTGCATAATTCCGGTTCTGCTAAACAAGGATCCGAGTAGTATAGGAATATTTTTCCTTCCAATATATACGAGTCATATTCAGGTGCTCCTACTAAAATATCATCATAGCCGTCATTATTTTGATCACCTATACCGCTTAGTGCCCAACCATATTCTGCATTTGATTTATCGCAATCTAACTTAGCATAAATTGAATTCGTAATTCCTGAAGCTGATCCTAAATAAACATACACACTTCCACCTAAATAGGAATAAGGATCAAAATTAGATTGGCCAACAAGTACATCATCATATCCATCATTATTAATATCACCGGCTCCGGATACTCCTACTCCATAATTAAGATCCTGAATATTTATTTCAAGGATTGTTGCAGGTGCAACTGAAATTCCGGTTGGTGATCCATGAAAAATATATGCACGTCCTTCGTCTTCTTCTCCATTATCGTAATCTGCTGCACCAGCAATAATATCATCATAACCATCATTATTTACGTCACCCGCTCCGGCTACTGCAGCACCCAGATGTGCAAATTCCTGGTTTGATTCAAAACTCTTTGCTGGTGTTGGAAATATACCTGATGGCGAACCGAGGTAAACAAAAATTCGTCCTTCCTGAGATTGGCCAGATTCAAAATCACTAGCGCCAACAACAACATCGTCATAGCCATCTGCATTTACATCTCCGGCAAAATCACAAATTCCAAATAAAGAATAGTTTTGATCTTTTTCCAGAATTACTGCGGGCGTAGTATTAATTCCAGTTGGGGAACCATGATAAACAAAAACAACTCCTTCATTACCATTTCCATTTGTATATTCCATTGAACCGACAATTATATCATCATATCCGTCATTATTTACATCGCCACCCATTGAAACTGAACCGCCGAATTCAGCATTAACCTGGTTTGACTCCAGCATGGTAGCAGGTGCGGTATATACTCCTCCGGGGTAACCATAATAAATAAATGCAGCGCCTTCATCTGCTTGCCCGTTATCATATAAATATGCGCCTACAATTACATCATCATAGCCGTCTGCATTTACATCACCGCCACCGGAAACTGAGCTACCGAAATGTGCAGAGGATTGATTTCCCTGCAAAATTTGCGATGGTGTAAGATTTAAGCCTGTAGCTGATCCTAAATAAATATATACCCAGCCTTCATGGGTAAAATCATCATTTGCCCAATAAGAACCAACAATCACATCCGGATATCCATCATTATTTAAATCTCCTGCAGATGAAATTGAGTTTCCTAACCTGTCTCCTATTCCTTCCCCAATTGCAGTTCCTCCATAATCAAATTGAATTCCTTCATCAATTATTCCGTTGCAGTCATTATCTAATGCATCAGGTTGTTCCGCAGCTTCGGGATAAACCCAATTATTTAAATCATTGCAATCACCGCTGCCAATAATATCAAATTCATATCCTGTTGCAGGTAAATCACATTGAATAATTGGTGTTCCAGTTCCATTATAATATCTATCATCATCTAAATCTGTATACCAAACTGTATTCGGATTTTGTAATGCATCCTGGTCATTACAATCTGATTGGTTGCTAACATATCCTGCTGGTACCGAACAGGTAATTACCGGATGTTGATCGCCGAATAAATCGCCATCGATATCAGGATAATATGTTGAAGTCAAACAATTATTTCCGTAAAAGATATAGGCTCTGCCCTCATCAATTTGATCATTGTCAAAATGATGAGCTCCTACTATTACGTCATCGAATCCATCATTATTTATATCACCCGTGCATTTTACAGAATACCCCATTTCCGCATCATCCTGATCGCTTTCAAAACTTCTCGCAATTGCTGTTGAAATTCCCGTTGGTGAACCAAAAAAAATAAATGCACTGCCTTCTGCGCCTTCATTATTACTAGAGAGATATCCACCAACAATTACATCGGCATAACCATCATTATTAAAATCGCCTGCAGTTGAAACAGATTTTCCAAAATAATTACTTCCCGGAATATCAGATAATGTAGTTGCCGGAGTGGTGATAATTCCAGATGCAGAGCCATGATAAACAAATGCTTTGCCGTTATAAGCATAATAATAAGCTCCTACAATTACATCATCAAACCCATCATTATTTACATCACCTGACCCAGCAACAGAATTACCAAAATATGCATCTTCATAATCGCTTTCCATTATGGAAGATGCTGTTGTATTTACACCAGATGAATTTCCATGAAAAACAAAAGCCCTTCCCTCATCAGTTTGACCATTATCCCATCCATCGGCACCTACAATAATATCATCGAAATTATCTCCATTTACATCTCCAATAATAGAAACAGAACGGCCAAAATAAGAAGATATCTGATTTTGTTCTAGAATTTGTGCAGCAATTGGATTAATGCCTGTTGCTGAGCCCATGTAAATATAAACCAGCCCTTCGTTTGCCTGTCCGTTATCATATAAATATGAACCAACAATTACATCATCGTATCCATCATTATTTAAATCCCCGTTACCTGAAATTCCATTTCCGAATCTTGCAGAAGCCTGATTACTTTCCATGGTTACTGCGGGGGTTGTTATTAATCCGGCTGCAGATCCATGGTAAATAAATACTTTCCCTTCATCAGTCTGCCCATTATCATAATATGTAGCTGCTACAATCAGGTCATCATAACCATCATTATTTACATCACCTGCTGCAGCTACTTTGTCGCCAAAAAAAGCTGATGCCTGATTTGATTCTAAAATTGTTCCTGCTGTTGTATTAATTCCGGTTGGAGTTCCATAATAAATATATACACGGCCTTCACTTGGTTCGGGATTATCATATCCATATGCCCCCACAACAACATCTTCATATCCGTCACCATTCAAATCCCCTGCATCGGAAACCGAATATCCGAAATAAGCAGTTGCCTGATCGCTTTCCAAAACAATATTCGGAGCAGGTGCCTGGGAGAAGGAATAATTAATTATGAATAATGAAACTCCATTCAGTAAAATTTTAAATTTCATATAGACGATTTAGTTGATAATTAATTTTTGTTCTGAATAATTGTCTGCTTGATTTATGCGCACGAAATAAATTCCCGGTGATAAATTATCTCCACAGGACCCTTCGGAAATTGAAATTGTTTCATAAATATTTCCGTTTGATGAATTTCCGAAGGATGCTGCGCATAATTGAAGGGAATAAATGAGTTGGCCGAGGGAGTTGTACACTTCAAGGAAAGTCATCCCCCTTATTCCCCCTTCAAAGGAGGAGGTGGATCCCGCTTCGTAATTAATAGTAAAAGTTCCATTATTCGGATTGGGATAAATGGCAAATGCAGGGTTGACAAGGTTCGCAGGGTTGGCAGGGTTGTCTTCCCTACAAGGTATTGTTACGGTAATCACATTCGAATTTTTAAAACAACCACTTGCAGTTTTGGTAACCCTACATTTATAATTACCAGCTGTTGTTGCAAGATAATTTGTAGATGTTGCTCCTCCGATTGCTGCGGCACCTTTGTACCATTGGTAGGTACTGCCTGCAACTGCTGCTTCGGTTAATGTTACATTTCCGCCGGCACAAAATGTTGTTGCACCACCGGCAGTAATGGATGCGGTTGGATTTTTATTTACGGTAACATGAATTAATGTTGATGTTGCAGTGCCACATGGACTTGTTGTAACACAGGTATAATCCCCGGTTTTATTTACTGAATAAGTTGATGCAGTTGCACCTGCGATATTTGTTCCGTTCTTTTTCCATTGAACGGAGGTGCCGGAATAAGTTGCGGTTAATAATATTGAGCCTCCCTGGCAGAATGTTGTTAGGCCACCCGCAGAGATATTGATTGTTTCAACAACTCCATCATCTATTAATCCATTGCAGTCGTCGTCCAGGGTGTTGCAGGTTTCTGTGCCAAAACAAGCACCACTTAATTTAATGAGCCAGCTATCGGAAAATGCAGCAAATGATTCCATTTTCAATGCCTCGGTTTTATCTCCAGAAATTCCTGAGTTGGTTTGACCATTGAGTATAATTCCGCCATCAGCAGTTTGCTCCACTGATACCAATTCATCATCAACATCACCACCGATAGAATTTTGCCATTGAATCTCTCCGTCGGCATCTAATTTTACAAGCCAGTAATCGCTGTCTTCATCCGGAAATTCAGGATTTTCAAATGAAGGTTCTGATTTATCTCCCGAGATTGGGCTGACAGAACTTCCTGCCAATAAAAATCCACCATCAATTGTTGGACAAATATCAGCCAAACTTTCGTAGTCAGAACCGCCAATATCTTTTTGCCAGATGATATCGCCGGCAGAATTCAATTTTAGTAACCAGAAATCAGTTTCTCCAACAAGATTTACATCCTTGTCATGATTAATGCCCGATTCTGAAATTCCTGCAATAAAATAATTTCCATCTGAAGTCATGGCGAGATCTGAGATACCGTCAGTATTATTTCCGCCGATCGTATTTTCCCATTCAATATTTCCGGAATTATTTGTTTTAATAACCCACATATCTGAATAGGATCCAATTCTATCTTCAGATTTATCGTCCGAGATATTACTGCGGGAAGAACCGCCGAATAAATAGCCATTATCTGATGTTTGAATTGCTGAAGAAAGATAATCATCTAACGATCCGCCGTAAGTATTATCCCATTCAATAATACCGGTATTATTTATTTTTACCACCCAATAATCATACAAGCCAATGTTTGCTTCTGTTTTATAAATAGAAATTCCACTCTCGCTATAACCTGCCAATAAATAACCGCCATCAGAGGTTGAAATCATCGTAATCAGATAATCAGTAAGATTTCCGCCATAAACTTTTTGCCATTCTATTATTCCTGTACTATTTAATTTAATTATCCAATAATCATGTCCTCCTAAATATGGTTCTGTTTTATCTCCGGTAATACCGGAATTAGAATAACCTCCTATCAGGTAACCACCGTCATCTGTTTGAATGGCACAAGTAACATAATCTCCATATGTTCCACCAATTGTATTTTGCCATTCAATATTTCCTGATGCATTTAATTTTAATATCCAATAATCGTAGTCGCCAAAACTAGGCTCCGTTTTATTGCCGTTCATGCCAGATGATGATGAAGCTCCAACCAGGAATCCATTGTCAGCCGTTGGTATGGCAAAGCGTGCAAGATCAGATTTATCTCCACCGTAATCTTTTTGCCATTCGAAAGCTGGTCCCGGGTTGCAACCAACCAGGCCTTCATCAATTGATCCATCACAGTTATTGTCAATACCATCGCAAATTTCATCGAATGCAGGATTCTGGTGCGAATTAATAGGATTGCAGTCTAACTCTGTGGTAATAAATTTTGGTGTAGGCTCATATGCAAAACAGCTTGACAACGGATCGCCGAAACCATCATGATCTACATCAGGAAAATATTCAACCGGTGTTCCCGTTTGAGGTCCGAGTTTTAATACCCAATAATCATTCAATCCATAATTTGTTTCAGTTTTATCACCGCCACTAAATGATTTGGATGAACCACCAATAAAAAAACCTCCGTCGGCTGTTGAACTAACACAGCCAAGCGTTTCATCTAATGTGCCTCCCAATACATTTTGCCAGAGGATATTTCCGTTTGCATCTAATTTCAATATCCAGTAATCATATTGAATAATTCCACCGGTATAGTTTTCTGTTTTTTCCTCCCCTATTGGTGATTTTGATTTCATTCCACAAATAAATCCGCCATCTGCTGTTTTAGCAGAACTTTGCAAAACATCTTCATTTTCGCCACCGATAATTTTTTGCCATAATATGTTTCCACTCGCATCCAGTTTCACCACCCAGCAATCTTTAGTGCCAAAATCTAACCCCCATCCTCCGTCATAGCATTCCAAAGTTCTATTTCCGGAAATCGGGGAATTTGAATTTCCAATTAATACATATCCGCCATCAGGTGTCTGATTAATATTTTCCAGATAATCGTTTCTGTTGCCACCAATGGTTTTTTGCCATTGAATATTTCCTGAACCATCGAGTTTTACAACCCAATAATCATAGGTATAAATATCTGTTCCGATAATCGGGTCTGTTTTATCACCAGATACAGGTGATCTTGAATAACCACCAGCTAAAAAACCTCCATCGGAAGTTTGAATTATTGAAGTCAGTGAATCTTTATCAGATCCACCAATAGTATTTTGCCAAACAATTCCTCCCAATGCATTCACTTTTAATATCCAATAATCATAATAAGGACTGCCCATTGTTCCTTCTGTTTTTTCAAAGCCGATTCCTGACTTTGAGGATCCTGCAACAATATATCCGCCACCAGTTACCGGTATACAATCAGACAGTCTGTCTTCACTTCCCCCGCCATACACTCTCTGCCAGATAATATTTCCTGTGGCATCTAATTTCATGATCCAATAATCACCATATAGGTCGTGATTTGGTAATGTTTTGTCGTAATATGACCAGCTGGTTGATGTTCCTCCAACAATATAATTTCCATCAGCAAGCTGATGAACTGAAGAAAGCCAATCCATTTTTTCACCGCCAATGGTATTTTGCCATTCAATAATTCCTGTTGAATTCAGTTTAACAATCCAGTAATCATAATAAATGGAAATGCCGCCAAGTATCCCTTCTGTTTTATCTCCTGATACCGGTGAAATTGAATAACCTCCTAAGATATACCCACCATCCATTGTCTGTTCAGAAGAAATAAGAAAATCTTCACCACTGCCGCCAATTGTATTTTGCCATTGGATCAAAGGTTCCTGGCTGAATAATGAATAATGAATGATGAATAATGAAGTTAAAAACAGTGTGATTTTTTTCATGGCTACTCAATTATTAATTTTTGTTCGTAAATATTGTTTGCCGACTGAATATTGATAATATAAATTCCTGATGATAAATTATCAATGGAAATTATTTCATTTATATTTCCGTTTGATGAATTTATTTGCTGGGAATAGATGAGTTGGCTGAGGGAGTTGTATATCTCCAGTGAAGTCATCCCCCTCATTCCCCCTTCAAAGGGGGAGGTGGTTCCCGCTTCGTAATTAATATTAAATGTTCCGCTGTTGGGATTCGGGTAAATCTCAAATCGGCTGCTTATCTGCTGTTCATCGGCTGTTGATCCTTCTTTACATGGAACTGTTACTGTAATCGTATCCGAATTTTTGAAACAACCACTCGCTGTTTTTGTAACCCTGCATTTATAATTTCCTGCAGTTGTTGCAATATAATTTGTTGATGTTGCACCACCAATAGCAGTTGCACCTTTATACCATTGATAGGTACTTGCTGCCACAGCTGCTTCAGTTAAAGTAACAGAACCTCCTGCACAAAATGTTGTTGCACCACCGGCAGTAATTGATGCGGTTGGGTTTTTATTTACAGTGACATGAATTAAAGTGGATGTTGCAGTACCACATGGACTAGTTGTAACTGCAGTATAATCTCCGGTTTTATTTACTGAATAAGTTGATGCAGTTGCGCCGGCTATATTTGTTCCATTCCTTTTCCATTGAACTGAAGTGCCGGAATAAGTAGCGGTTAACAAAACTGTACTCCCCTGGCAGAATGTAGTTGCGCCACCTGCGGAAATATTTATTGTTTCAACAACACCGTCATCAATTAATCCGTTGCAATTGTCATCGATTGTGTTGCAGGTTTCTGTTGTTGCAATACAAGTTCCGAGTTTAACTATCCAAAAATCTGTATTCACATTTACTGTTCCCAAATTATTTTCTGATTTATCCGCACCTGCATTTGAATAGGATTGACCAAATGCAACGATATCATCACCTATAATTTCTACATCAAATAAATGGTCGTTACCTGCTGCACCCACCACTTTTTGCCAAATGATATCACCCGTATCATCAAGTTCCATAAGCCAATAATCATAACCGCCGATTTGAAATTGTGTTTTTTCGCCACCAATATCAGAACTTGAGTATCCACCGATTAAATAATTACCATTAGCAAGCATTGCAGCTGTGGTACCGTAATCACTGCTGGTTCCACCGATGACCCGTTCCCACAATAAAGTCCCGACAGAATTGATTTTTACTATGTAATAATCATCTCCAAATCCTTTCTCACCAACCATTAAATAACCTCCATCAGGCGTAAGTATAATATCATGAAAAATATCGGGGTCATCGAATCCAAAACCTTTTTGCCATACAATTCCCCCTGCAGCATTTAATTTAAGTACCCAAAAGTCCCGGTAACCATCTGTAGCAACAGTTTTATCACCGGAAATACTTGATTGTGAAGTTCCCGCCAAAATATATCCCCCATCAGGTGTTGGAAGAATGCGGCTATTTTGTTCATCACTATTACCACCGATGGTATTTTGCCATACAATTCCGCCTGTGCTATTTAATTTCAGCACCCAATAATCACCATAAAAACCACCCAGGTCGGGCTCTGTTTTATCGCCTGAAACCGGGGATTCGGAATTACCACTTACAATATATCCTCCATCCGGAGTTTGCGCAATAGACGTGCAATCATCCCTGCCTGTACCTCCGATCGTATTTTGCCATTCAATATTTCCTGATCCATCCAGTTTTACGATCCAGTAATCATTAGTTCCTGAAACTCCTTCTGTTTTATCACCGGAAATCGGTGAATAGGATATTCCTCCTAAAATATAACCGCCATCGGTCGTGACATCTAGTGATCGTATGCCATCACCATTTGAACCGCCGATTGTTTTATCCCATTGCAACACACCTGCAACATCCAATTTTACCAACCAGAAATCAGTTAGCCCATAACTATTTTGAGTTTTATCACCTGAAATGTTCGAATCAGAGTAACCGCCAAGAATAAATCCGCCATCAGGGGTAGGTTTAACTACAGTCGCATATTCCCAAACCGAACCGCCGATGGTGTTTTCCCATAATACATCGGGACCTTCATTACAAAATGCAAGATCTTCGTCAATCAATCCATCACAATCATTATCTTCTCCATCACAAAGTTCAGGCGCCCCGGGAAATACATAATCGGTTAGATCATTACAATCAGTATTGTCGGAAATAAAATATGGCATCGGGGTACATGCCGACATGGTAATTGCATTATTCCCAAAACCATCCTCATCGTCATCGTAATAAAAGGTTTGGTAAATACAGGCATCGTCATCGAATTTGATCATCCAAAAATCATCTTTGCCCATTGAAGGAACCGTTTTATCATATTCAATTCCAGCATCTGTGATCCCACCAATTAATAATTTACCATCAGGCAACTGTATAGCAGTTTTAAGAATATCATCATCATCAGTTCCAATAGTATTTTGCCAGATGATGAGATGTTCTGCAGGATCCATTTTCAATATCCAATAATCATCGTATGGAGAACCGCCGATTGCATCTTCCAATTTATCACCTCCGGGACCGGTACCTGATGATCCTCCAATAAAATAATTACCATCATTCATTTCAAAAAAAACAGAAAGTTCATCGCTACCACTAGCTCCAGTCGTTTCCTGCCAAACAATGTTTCCCAATACATCAAGACGCAAGATCCAATAATCATTATGATCATCGTCGTGTGAATTTTCAGTTTTATCTCCTGAAATTAATCCATCAGAGCTACCACCAATCAAATATTCACCTGAAGCTGCTATAGAGATATCTGTTAAAAAATCACCCCCCTCAGATCCAATATCATTTTGCCATTGAATGGTAAGGTTTGCATCCGTTTTAATTATCCAATAATCATTATCGAATATATAAGTACCCACTGTAACCTCAGTTTTGTCACCGCTGATATCTGATTCAGAATAATTTCCCAGGAGGAATCCACCATCTGCAGTCTGTATCATTTCAACAAATTGATCGCTCCCTGATCCGCCGATACCTTTTTGCCAGACAACAGCGCCTGCATTATTTACTTTAACAAACCATAAGTCATAATTACCATTGGTGATTACAGTTTTATCACCTCCAATTCCTGAGTTGGAAGTACCTGATAACATAAAATCACCACTGGGTAATTCAATTACCTGGTTCAATCGGTCTGTGCCAGTTCCGCCAATTGTATTTTCCCAGATCAAATTTCCGGTTGCATCTATTTTTAATATCCAGTAGTCGGCATCACCATTCGAATTTTCTGTTTTTATACCTGATATGGATGAATAAGAATAACCGCCGAGCAAATATCCTCCATCAGCTGTTTGAATTGCCGACTGTAAAAAGTCATCTTCGTTAGCATTAAAATCTTTTTGCCATTGAACAGTTCCAGTGGCATCGAGTTTAATGATATAATATTCCCATCCGTCAACCAGGCTTACCGCTTTGCTGCCAGCAATTAAAAACCCACCATCAGAGGTAAGCAAGGTCGTTTCCATTGCATCATCCCTTGGAGAGCCAAGCGATTTTTGCCATAAAATATCAGGGGCCTGGCCGTGCAGTATGCAGTTGGCAGTGACTGTTAGCAGAAATAAAATAAGTGTTTGTTTTTTCATGATGTTTGATTTATAGTTCAAGGTTCTGAGTTCAAGGTTCTGAGTTCTGAGTTCTGAGTTCTGAGTTCTGAGTTCTGGGTTCTGAGTTATCGGCTGCTTGTTTTGGTTCCTGGCTCCTGGTTCTATCTTTCAATAATTAATTTCTGCTCAAAATAAATTTTCCTGTTCCCGATTCTCACAAAATAAATTCCTGATGATAAATTATCGATTGAAATTGTTTCATTGATATTTCCATTGGATGAATGAATGTTTTGGGAATAGATGATTTGGCCGAGGGAGTTGTATATCTCTATG
>JBIOHA010000069.1:0-11337 GCA_044448625.1 Chitinophagales bacterium
GGCTTTAGATTATAAAGCGCCATTATTAAAATCATTACACCTGTTGGACCAGGCAGCGGTTCCCGTTTGCCAGTATTTTGATAAAAATGTTAGTCGTGTTTCCGCAACACTTGGATGGGAGCAGGAATATTTTGTGGTGGATGAGGCTTTATTTTTAAATCGTCCAGACCTGAGTATATGCGGCAGAACATTGATCGGTCATTATCCAGCTAAGGGACAGCAGTTGGAGGACCATTATTTTGGAACCATACCCGAACGCATTTTCAATTTTATGATCGATTTTGAAATGGAATCGCATAAACTTGGAATTCCTTTGCGCACAAGACATAATGAGGTAGCTCCCGGACAATTTGAATGTGCACCGATGTTTGAAGAAGCAAGCCTTGCCGTTGATCATAATTTATTGTTGATGGATGTAATGGAAAAAGTTGCCCGTCACCACAAGCTGCGTGTATTATTTCATGAAAAACCATTTGCCGGCGTAAATGGATCAGGAAAACATAATAACTGGAGCATGAGCACCGACGGCGGAAAAAATTTATTGAGTCCTGGAAAAACGCCACGAACAAATCTGCAATTCCTTACCTTTTTTATAAATACGATTAAAGCCGTTCATGAAAATTCTGATCTATTAAGAGCGAGTATTGCAAGCGCAAATAATGATCACCGTCTTGGTGCAAATGAAGCGCCGCCGGCAATTATTTCTGCTTTTATCGGTACTGCCCTGCGCAGTGTTTTGGATGAAATAGAAAACCGGGTGGATCAGAAATTTGATGACCTTGATAAAGCGGATCTGAGGTTGGACATTCACAATAAAATTCCGGACCTGATGCTGGACAATACCGACAGGAACAGAACCAGTCCGTTTGCATTTACAGGAAATAAATTTGAATTCAGGGCAGTGGGGTCAAGCGCAAATTGCAGCAAAGCAATGACAACTTTAAATATTATTGTTGCCGATCAGCTTATCAAATTCCGTGAAGAAATTGACGGTTTAGTGAAGGGAGGAGAAAATAAAGACAACGCTATTTTGAAAGTATTGAGAAGATATATCTCTGAAAGTAAAAACATTTTATTTGAAGGAGACAATTACAGCGAAGAATGGGCAAAAGAGGCTACCGAAAAACGCGGACTGAACAATGTGAAAACAACGCCTGAAGCGATAGATTTTTATGCTACCGAAAAAACAAAAAACATTTTCATAAAAAATAAGATCCTGACAGAACGCGAATTGCATGCCCGCCAGGAAATTGAATTTGAAGAATATGCAAAGAAGATCCAGATCGAGGCAAGAATTTACGGCGAGTTGGTTTACAATTATGTTTTACCTGCCGCTGTGGAATATCAAAATGAGTTGCTCGACAATGTTTTAAAATTGAAAGCTGTGGGATTGAATGAAGATCATTATAAGGAACAAATAGATCTTGCAACAACAATTACCTTGCATTTAAATCATTTACGCACGGCATTGGAAAGGATGGTGGAAGAAAGAAAACGCTCCAACAGAATTGACGACGCAAGAGAAAAGGCATTTTCTTATTGCAATAAAGTAAAGCCTTTATTCGATGAGATCCGCGAGCACGCCGATATGCTTGAACGCTATTTGCCTGATAGTAAATGGCCGCTGGCTAAATACCGCGAACTCTTGTTCGTAAAATAATTCCTGTATCCATTTATCACCCAAATTGTTGAATGAGCCGGGCAAAGCAGCCTGGCTTATTCTTTTTTATATCGCTTATAAATTAAATCTCGTTTTCATTTTGAGGAATGGCTTCTCGATCAACTGATACGAAAAATGTGCGAGCAGGAATGTCAATCCCAAAGCAATGATCAATAATATAGTATGATCTATCACCATTCCATTTCGTTCGATGATCATTTTAAATATGGATGGAATCGGTTTATGGTAGAGATAAAGTCCATAGCTGATGATGCCTAAATATTGCAGTCCTGAATGATTTAAAAACTTTCCGAAATTCCCTGTAAATCCAAAATAGCAGCCCATAACCAATGCAACAGAAATCATCATCACTGATATTTCCACCAACATTTCGTGCATTTTAAAAAACGAGCCCCAGCATAATATGATCAGCGATCCAATAACTAACAAGGTCTTATATTTATTTATCCAATGAATGGGTTTCAAAATATTTTCATTCATAAGAAGGGCAATTACCGCACCGGCACCAAGTGTATCAAAATGTGATACTGTGAGGAATTTTGTGTTTGGTTCAAATACAAATCCTTTTAAAACCATTATTACCAGGATAACCAGTAATAATATTCTGATCAATAATTTATTCGGCAGAAATAATAAAAGCCAGGGCCAAATCAAATAAAATTGCTCTTCCACTGCCAGCGACCAGGTGTGGTTTACCTGTATTCCCTGGAGGCCTTCCCTGAAGATGAGCATATTTTGAGTATAAGTAAAAAAATAAATAGCATTGCCATTACTCCATGGTTTAATTCCAAAAAAGAAATAGAGAACGCTCAAAACCAATAGTATAAAAAAATAATATGCCGGGAACAGTCGCAGTGTTCTTTTCGCGATGAAATTTTTAATGATCAGCAATTTATTTGAAACCCGGGCTTTTTGGCTGAGCAATATTGAGGTGATAAGAAACCCAGAAATAACAAAAAATACATCCACGCCTATCCACCCATACCTGATCTCGAAAAAATTAAACTCCATTAAATAATGATAAATAATAATACAAAACGCAGACAATGCCCTTATTGAGTTTAATTGGGGAAGTGTGCGAATATTCCGGGTCACGTTTTACGGGCTTAAATTTGCAATAAATACGAGACGGGAATTTTTGAAATGCATTCGCTAAGAATTAACGATAGCCAATGCTGCTTTCAACTCTTCAACAGTATATTCCCTGAATTGAGGCTTAACAATTAACCCTGTTTCCGCAACTATTTCAGTTATACTCATAAATGGCTTCCTGTTCTCATATTTAATTAAAACTACAAAACATTTTTCGTCCCTGCCTATATTGGTAAAGCCAATACCGGTTTCATTTGCATAATTTCCCGGCAGGATACTTTTATAACTGCTGAATACCAAATATGAAGCGATATTCTCTGAAGCCTTTTGATCTACCATTACTGTTACTTTTTTTTCTTCAGGAAGGCTCATGAATCGATCACAATTCATCCATCCTAAATTAGTTGTGGAAGTAAGATAATAACTTGCCGCTGCATCACGCTTCTGCTTTTCTTCCATCATCCTGTAAAACATATGATAGCTTTTAACGCCATAAGCGGCACAAACACTGTCCATATATTTTCTCCAAGCCTTATAATCGATCGCATAATAGGCTTTCTTCTCATAATATGCAGTATTATCAATATTCAACCTTTCTCTAACCCCACAGAATAAAAAAGGGCATTTTTTTCTATAGTGTTTTTTACTGAAGTTCCATTTTGATAAATAATTGGAAGCACCTCCGTTGATTATGCTTAATGCATTTGACGACACTTTCCAGTCAACAGCTCCGCTTTGATCTTTATTTCCTGTAAAAAACTGCATACTTTCATTTGGTTGATCAACAGGAAACATGATTGAAACCGGGCTATCCTCTTTGAGTGTTAGAATGCGGTTGCAGGCTTGAGCATTTAAAAATATCATTCCATCGGTTTGCAATTGTGTTTCACCCGATTTTGTAGTAAGATTATTCAACAGCATTGAGTGAAGATTATAAGATTCCTGAAGAACAATGTCAACGGTGCTTCCAATACAACTTTTTGGAATATAAAATGAATTTGCGCTAATGCTAATAATCGTTCCTGCGTTTCCTTTTAGTATTGTATCCTTCGTCGGGTCAATACTAAATCGTTGAACCGGCATTCTAAGTTGTTCAAACAGTTCTGAAATATTTACCTCTTTTTTATCCTCATAATAAATTACGATGTCAACGCATCGCTGCGAATAATTAAGGTCCTTTTTAATCGTCACAGGTATTGATTCTCCGTACCAATAAGTTTTTATTCTATCGGCGATTTCAGAAGGTAGGGAAGCAACTAATGAGATATAGACAGCTTCACTGCGTTTTTTCGAGAGTGTTTTATTATAATTTACAGAAGCTATGGTATCTGCAAAACCATATATTTCAACCGACGAGATGGGTTTCTTTTCGTCAGCTAAAAATCCTGCTAATTCAGAAATAATACGCTGATCATTTTCGTCGAGCGAATATTCATCATGCTCGAAATAAATAGTTTTGTTGATTTGTTGTGGTGTCGCTGTAAAACAGGTAAGTAAGAGTGTGGCGCATAGGAGTACCCTCATTAAATGTAATTTGAGCAAAAACGAATTCAAAGGGTTTCTTATTGCCCGGGAAGAAATTTCATAAAAAAAGCGGCAACGCAAAACATTACCGCTTCCACACTTAAAACGATTATTTTACTCTGGAATATAATATGTTATCTCCACAACAAACCGGTTGTCGAGCACATTCAATCTTTCTGCAGCACCGGCACTTAGTTTAATAAATACTTTCTCCTTCACTTCACTCTCATTTAATTTTCCAATCACTTTAGCATAAATGGTCCTGTTATTCATCAGGTTCCGCACTTTCACAATTGATCCTACCGGTGCCGAACTATGCAAAGCGTAAAACCTGTCACCCGAAGTTTGAATTCCATTGTTCTCTATCCAGGTAGCAACTCCTTTTTCTGATACTGCCATTTTATCGGAGGATAAATATTCAGCATATAATTGCGCAAAGGATTTTGATTTTTCTGAAACTGCAGTTTCCGGCTCAGTAGACAAGTCACCTGCTGAAAGCATTGCCTGATCGCTGGAGGCCATATTATTTCCTGGTTCAATTTTTTGTTCAGGTTCAATTTCGGTAGGAACAATTTTTTCTTCTGCAATAATTGTTTCTTTCTTCTCCTCAACCGGTGCTGTATTTTTATTTTCAGTGATCACCGGTTCGGCTACTCTGATCTCCTCGATAATAGGTGCTTCCTCCTTTTTATACTCAACCGTTTTATTCTCTATAACAGGAACTGCCATCTTCGCAGGCACAAATATTTCCTGCCCTGCTTTCAATGCTCCAAGGTCAGTACCTGTATTTGCAGCCGACAATTCCTTAAAAGGGATCGCATATTTCCTGCTGACGGCATAAGCAGTTTCTCCCAAACTCACTTTATAAACGATCAGGGTTTTTCCCTGAATGTTTTTAACTCCTACTGAATCTCCGGGAACAGATGAATTTCCTACAACGCTCCATACCCACAAAAGGGTTAATATCAAGGCACAAATTCTTTTCATATTTTTATCTTGTAAAAGTGCTTCCATATTTAACTGTATTTTTGTGTGAATGTTTTTATTGAACAAATTATATCACCTGCAAAAGTAAATTCGGAAACCATGCGCAGAAGCTTGTCACGGCTCATTTTATTCACGTCAATAATCATTAGTGTACTGTTATGCACACAGGCACAAAACATTCAGCCAATTAACAGCAGCGCTAAAACCCATATATATCTTTTTGAATTACATCAGGATATTACACCATCTGCGGTGCGATTGGTAAATAATGCCATTGAAGAAGCGATAGCCTTGCAGGCAGATTATATTATTGTAAGCCTCGATAGTTACGGTGGTTTGTTAGACGCCGGTGATACCATTCATGTAAAGCTGTTGCGATGTCCGATTCCTATATTATGTTTCGTTACAAATAATGCCGCAAGTGCAGGAGCATTAATTGCGATAAGCTGCGACTCAATTTATATGTCGCCCTATGCAAAAATAGGAGCGGCATCTGTTGTCGACCAGGAGGGAAAAGTGGTGGATGAAAAATACCAGGCTTATATGCGGGGCATCATGCGTTCAACAGCTGAAGCCAACGGGCGTGATCCGGAAATTGCAGAAGCAATGGTGCAGGGCGGTGGTGGCGTTACCGGAATTATAGATTCAGGGCAAATACTCACTTTCACTACCAGCGAAGCAATTCAATTTAATTATTGTGAAGGCGAGGTAGAAAATATTGGTAAGCTCCTTGAGAAATTGAATATCGATAATTATGAGATACATGAATATCAAACAACTGCTATGGACCGCATCATGGCATTTTTACTCAACCCGATTTTAAGAGGTCTTTGTATCACATTTATTTTCCTGGGATTATATTTTGAATTGCAATCGCCGGGAATCGGTTTTGCTTTGGTAATATCTGTTATTGCTGCATTATTATATTTTGCCCCGCTTTATGTTGAAGGATTAGCTTCCAACTGGGAAATTCTTTTATTTATTATCGGTTTAATTTTAATTGCTCTGGAAATATTTGTCGTGCCGGGGTTTGGGGTAACGGGGGTGAGCGGAATAATTCTCACCTTTTCGGGATTGGTGCTGGCTATGATTAAAAATGTGGGATTTGATTTTGAACTCAGCGGCGGTGGAAAAATTTCAGAGTCGGTTTTAATTGTCATGAGCGGATTTGTGATCTCCTTAGCGGTAATGTTTGCTTTTTTCGGACGATTTACCAGGTCGAAATTATTCAGGACATTATCGCTGGAAACTTCGGAACATGCAAGCGAGGGTTATCATACCACCATCTTCAACAAAACGGTGAATTATATCGGAAAAACAGGAATTGCCATGAGCGACCTCAGGCCTGCTGGTAAAATTGAGATCGATGGTGTAATGGTTGACGGACAAAGCGATGGAGAATATATTCACAAGGGAGATATTGTACGGGTTACGGAAATGAAGAATAATTATTTTATTGTTCGGAAACATGAACAGTAGGCAGTAGGCAGTCGCAGTCTCAGTCGCAGTCTCAGTCGCAGTCGCAGTCGCAGTCGCAGTTTACAGTAAGAAGAAAAGAATACAATGAAAGTTATCGGAATCATTCCAGCAAGATTTAATTCATCACGATTTCCAGGAAAACCATTAGCGCTTATCAATGGAAAAACCATGATCAACCTGGTGTATGCACAAGCAAAAAAAGTAAATGCATTTTCAAAAGTAATTGTTGCAACAGATGACGACAGGATCTATGATCATGTAAAAAGTTTTGGCGGTGAGGTGATGATGACTTCCCCCAATCACCTCTCCGGTACTGATCGATGTGGTGAAATAATAAATAAGTTAAATGAAGATTTTGATGTGGTGGTGAATATTCAGGGAGATGAACCATTTATTCAGCCGGAGCAGTTAGAAAAATTAATAAATGCTTTTAATGAGCCTGAAGTTGAAATTGCCACACTTGGGATCTGCATCACAGATGCAGAAAAAATATTTGACCCCAATATTGTAAAGGTTGTTTTTAACGAAACAGGTAATGCGCTGTATTTTTCAAGGTTTCCAATTCCTTTTATCAGGGAAATGGATAAAGAAAAATGGGCAGAACGTGGGTCGCATTTTAAACACCTGGGGATTTATGCATTCCATATTTCAGTACTGCAAAAGATCATAAAGCTCCAACCTTCCAGGCTGGAAAAAGCCGAATCACTGGAGCAATTACGCTGGTTGGAAAATGGTTTTAAAATTAAAGTTGTTGAAACAGAAATTGATACGATGGGGATTGACACTCCTGAGGATTTAAAAAATATATAAAATTCTTTATGTTACCTAAAAAATATATATTCCTACTTTCAACAATATTAATGCTGCTTTTTACAAGTGAAAAGTGTGGTAATGAACATGTACAAAACATTAATATTGTGGGAGACTGGGTTGTTGATTCCATCCAAATGATCCCAGGTGAACCGAATTCAACTTTTTCATCTGATACAAATAGTAAAGGAGCAATATATCACTTTAATGGCGATAGTACGTTTTCTATGTCCAACGACAGTTCCGGAAGGGGGAATTATTCAATGGTGACAGAAAATGATAAAAATTTTCTTATTTTCATAAACCCTTACATGGGAATTAAAACTAAATTCGAAATACTTACGAAAACGTCTGATAAATTAAAGATTGAAATGGATAATCAATCTTATTCAATATTTATTTATTTTACAAAAATGGAATAATTAACCTTTGCAGCAGAATTCTCGCCTCTCTTAAAATAAATATTTCACAATACCTCGAAATTCGGAACGAAATTATTATTCCGCGAAATATATCAATTTTGCTTTGGATATTCCCTCTGGGTTCGTTTGATTTTCTGCATAAAAAAGATGTTGAACTTGTGGAATTATTTACCGGATTAATGAAATGCCACTCTTACTCAGCCGTTATCTGAACACGGAGTTTTTAGATCGCGCTGGATTGAGACCCTCACTTTGAGTGAGAGCCTCAATCCCCCCCTTCAAATCTTCGATTCTTCAGTACCAACATCATGTTAATACATCTCCCAAATAAATGCCTTACCTTTAAAGCCCGTTATGAAGAAAGACAAATCTAGATATATCTTCGTTACGGGTGGCGTAACGTCTTCGCTCGGAAAGGGCATTTTTGCTGCATCATTAGCTAAACTTTTACAGGCAAGGGGCTTCAGGGTAACGATACAGAAATTCGATCCCTATATCAATGTTGACCCCGGAACACTTAATCCTTATGAGCATGGTGAATGTTATGTAACCGACGACGGCGCCGAAACAGATCTCGATCTTGGCCATTATGAAAGGTTTTTAGGAATTGAAACTTCACAGGCTAATAATGTTACAACGGGTGCAGTTTACCAAAATGTTATCAACCGCGAAAGGGCCGGCGAGTTTTTGGGGAAGACGGTGCAAGTCATTCCGCATATTACCGACGAAATCCAAAAAAGAATGTTGCTGCTTGGCGAAAGCGGCGATTACGATATTGTAATTACGGAAATTGGCGGAACTGTTGGCGATATTGAATCACTTCCATATATCGAAGCAGTAAGGCAGTTGAAATGGAAACTGGGTGAAAAACGGTGCATTATCATACATCTCACATTAATTCCATATTTGCAGGCAGCCCACGAATTAAAAACAAAACCTACACAGCACTCTGTAAAAATGTTGCTTGAAAGCGGATTGCAAGCCGACGTTTTAGTGTGCAGAACAGAACATCCCCTCAATAAAGAAATAAGAAGAAAGCTCGCATTATTTTGTAACGTAAATATTAATTCGGTAATTCAGGCTATTGATGTGAAAACAATTTATGACGTGCCTTTGAATTTACTGGAAGAAAATGCCGATGAAATAGTGTTGTCGAAATTAAAATTACCAAAGCATGGTGATCCTGACCTTAAAAACTGGAAGGAATTTTTATCGAGATTAAAAAACCCAACCAATTCTGTAAAAATCGGTCTGGTTGGAAAATATGTCGAATTGCAGGATGCCTATAAATCTATTCTCGAATCATTTATTCATGCCGGCGCTGCCAACGAGTGCAAGGTAAAAGTGATTTCTATCCAGAGTGAACATATCAATGAAAACAATGTTGGTGAAAAATTGGGCGAACTCGACGGCGTATTGGTGGCACCTGGTTTCGGCGATCGTGGAATTGAAGGAAAAATTACCGCCATCAGATATGTGCGTGAAAATAAAATACCATTTTTTGGCATTTGCCTCGGGATGCAATGTGCAGTTATTGAATTCGGCCGACATATTTTAAAAATGAAGGATGCACATTCAACAGAAATGAATCCGAAAACAAAACATCCTGTAATTGATATGATGGAGGAACAAAAACACGTAACTGAAAAAGGCGGCACTATGCGCCTGGGAAGTTATGATTGCCGTTTGTTCAAAAAAACAAAATCATTTGAAATTTATAAAAACCAGCATATTACCGAACGCCACCGCCACAGGTTCGAATTCAATAATACTTATCTCAAAGATTATGAAGCGAAGGGAATGATGGCGGCGGGAATTAACCCGCAACAAAACCTGGTTGAAATAATTGAATTGAAAGATCATCCCTGGTTTATAGGTGTGCAGTTTCATCCTGAATTGAAAAGTAAAGTTGAAAATCCGCATCCTTTGTTTGTGGCATTTATTAAGGCCGGTATCGAATACAAGGAAAGAAAATCGATAAAAGCCACAGAACAAAACGAGGAATTTGTGAAATTTAGCTGATCGGAGGACTCCTTTAAGGATGACTCCTGCTGCAAAAACCGGTTGCGCTGCGCCGGGTTATCTAAACATTCCACTTTTCTTTGCCAATGGTTTGGCAACACCTAACTTTGCCGCTCAATTATTTAAATAGATGGATCGTAATAATGTAATCGGCTTTATTTTGCTTGGGGTGCTGATCATCGTGTTTTTCCTGTTCCAAAGCCGGAACGCAAATGAGGCCAGGGTTGAAGAAGCAGCAAAACAAGAAGCAGCAAAACAACATACCGCCGATTCTATAAAAAGGGTTCAGGATTCACTATACCTCATCAACAACCCGCTTAAAAAAGATTCAATTATCACCACAATTGAGAATGCTCCGGTTCTTGTCCCTGATAGTTTGAAGAAAAATCTCAGTACAGCTGCAGTAAAAAAACTGGAAGATTCACTCCAATTGGAACAGAAAAAAGCGATATATGGTCCATTTACTGCTTCCATGCAGGGCACCGAAAAAAGAGATTCGCTTGAAAATGAGGTGCTGAAAATCATTTTCTCCAACAAAGGGGGCAGGATAATTAAAGCCGAATTAAAAAAATTTAAAGACTATCACGGTGGCCCCGTTGATCTTATAAATGGAAACTCCAATCGATTTAATTATAACTTCTATTATACTTCTGATAAAAATATAAACACCGAAGACCTCTATTTTCAATCGCAGGTAAGCGCCGACAAACAATCGGTTGTTTTCACTGCCGACCTTGGAAACGGGAGCATATTGGAGCAATCCTATTCATTTACCGCTACTGATTATCTTTTGGATTATAATTTAAAGATGACCGAATTTCAGCAGATCATTCCTGCACGCGATCCGATCATTGTCCTTAGCTGGAAAAATGATATGCAGCAGCAGGAGAAAAATAGCAAGTACGAAAGGCAGTATTCAAAATTATATTTCGGGGAAACGGAAGGTGATGTGGATTATAAAAATTCTAATGGCGAATTAAAATTTGAAAATAAAATAAAATGGGTAAGTTGCCAGCAGCAGTTTTTTAATACCACGCTGATCGCTAAAAATAGTTTTGAAGATAAAGGGAATGTTGCGGTTTTTGCTGAAGACACATCATTATTTGTAAAAGAATGCAACACCGAGTTATATATCGCATACAATAATAAAAATGCATTTGAGTTTCCAATGCAATGGTACCTGGCGCCAAACGATTATAATGCGTTGTCGGCACTGAACATCGGGTTAGAAACAATTATTCCCACCGGATCAGGATTGATCGGCTGGATTAATAAGTGGGCAATTATGCCGTTGTTTCATTTTCTCGGCAAGTTCATTAA
>JBIOHA010000070.1:0-11302 GCA_044448625.1 Chitinophagales bacterium
GTAAATGGATTATTACTGATCGATAATATATTTTCTGGCGAAGAATTTATTGAATTCCCTTTTGGTCCGTTAGAAAAGCATTCCGATGTATCAATACAAATTCCATCATTTATTATAACGGCATAATTTCCAGCTACCGTTGGGTAAAAGGCAGCTTCTGTTTCACCATCAATTATTGAGTTCCCGTTATCGCAGTCTATCCATTGATAAAGTACGTCAACAGCTTCTGCTACAATTACGCCTTCTGTAGCAACTAAATTTGTGTTCACATCACACCAACTTATCTTGCACCATCCACCCGCTCCATTTCCTGGTCCTCCCCCATTGCCATTTCCACCTCCGCCGCCTCCGCCATAAAGAGCACCGTTGCCGGCAGGATCGGTTACCGTACAAAAATCATCGGTAAACCCTGCCCCTTTTCCGCCATCACCCGCGGGGGTTCCACCTCCAACCCCAGGCTCACCTCCCGGTGTGTTGCATATTCCTGTCCACGCTATTGTGTTTCCACCGTCAATTCCATTTCCCGATGGACCTGCAGCACCACCTCCGCCGCCGCCGAAATAAGTATAAAATCCACCACCGCCATTCCCTCCTGTAAAATTGCTGATGGTACCCCCTATACCTGTTCCACCAATTCCTCCACCTCCTATATCCGGATTTGGAACAGAAACACCGTTTTCCCCTCCCGTTGCCAATATCAAAACTGCTGCGGTATTAACATAAGTGGAGCCCTCAAAAGCATTAATTCCAGGTACGCCTATTACTACGGCTAATATTTCCAGTGGCAAAACTGAATATGTTCCACTAGCAAAACCGCCGCCGCTACCACCACCTGTTCCGTTAAATCCACCACTCCCTCCTGCACCGATAACCTCAATTGTTACGGAATTGACATCGGGAGGAACCGTAAACATTCCGGAAGAATTAAAAACCTGCTCGCCGGATTGCGCAAACATTTTTGCTGCAAAAAAAAGAAAAAAACTAAGTGTTGAAATTATTTTCATTTTAATTTAAATTATCAATTAAAAAAATTGTTATAAAACCCTTATTGTATACCGAATACATAAACGGAAGCCGAATTACTTTATAAATTGCAGAATTGCGGAACTTCATACTTCCTACTTCATACTTCATACTTCTTACTTCATACTTCTCACTTCACACTTCTCACTTCACACCCCCTTCAAATCTTCTCCCTTCAATTCCCTGCCTGCTGCTCCGCATTTGCGGCAGGCAGGTTCGAATCTTTTATTCCTCATTTATATTTCTTAATAAAATCCTCAAGCTTTCCCTTCTCCTCCAATTCAACCAATTCTTCCAATTTTTTGCTTTTTTCTTTGCTGTCGACCTTTTTCATTTGCAGATAATAATTGATCATATATTTTGCACCAGATTCATGATATTTATTGAGGTCGTCAATTTGCCCCTGATGTTCGAGGAAATAAGCGCCGAGACCAAGCATATACATTGACGTCATGATGGAACTGTATTTATAAGACTCCTCCACCTTCGAATATTCCACCATGAATGGAGTTGTATTTACGACAAATTTCCCAAGAGTTGGATTACTCGTGAGATAGATCATAGTAAATGGATAAACAAGATAAAATTGATTTAAATCGGTACACGACTGGAGATATTTTAAATTTTCTTTTACCAGGGGTTCCACTAATTTAAATTCTTCCGCTGTTGAATAATCAACAAATGGTGTTAATGAGAATTTGTTTTGTGAATCAACGGTAGAAAAATATTGATACATTCCATTTGACTTGTCAATTAATTTTATTGCAGAAAGGTTGCCCTCCTTATATGTCTGCAATAAATAATAAACTCCTTCAAGATTATACACCTTCCACTCACCGCTTTTACTTCCTGAAATATAATTGCCGCTCATTCTCAGTTTGCCATTTGCATAATAATATTTCCACTCGCCGGCCTGGTCGTCATCCTTCATTACTCCCTCTTCTTCAATCGCACCATTCTCAAACCATTTGAAATACTTGCCATTCAGTTTTCCATTTGAATACGTAAGCGACTGACTTTTTTTGCCGTTCTTAAAATAATAATTCACTTCCCCAATTCTTACTTCGGGTTCAAGTGAGCTCAATTCTGCTTCCATTTGTAATTCGCCTGTGATAAAATGATCCTTGATGAGAAAATGATCATTCGGCGGATAATGAGCGGTGATATCCCTATAAAAGACAGCATCCTTCTTATCGCCAACTGGTTTCCAGTCAGCATCATAATAAACGGTGATCACTTCCTGGGCACTCAACGGAAGGTAAAGGGATAAGAGGGTTAAAACGATAATGATTCTCATGTTTTTGTTTTAGGTGGCAGGACTTTATCGGGGTGCTGCCTCTCTCAAATTTAAGAAACCCGATTGATAAAATCAGAAACACATTTAATCCTGATAGATTAATCTGTCGGTATAAGGGCGATTGGCAAATATGGATAGTCCTGTTCATTTAACCCGTCTTATTGTAATATCCACACCTTAAATCTTAGCTATCAAAGCATTGTGAGGGTAAAAATCACGTCAAATGAACTCAAATAACTTGGAGATTGTTCAAATTGTCGTATCTTAACAAAAAAAATTATTTTAATGAATACCAAAGGAAAAGGAAGGCCGGCAACAAGAACGGCCAAGCTAATTGATGGATTTTATATTGAAGTACTTAACAAAGGACAAAAAGAAAAAGGCATCAAGATCAGAAGCAAAACAAAGGCAGAGATGGAAGAGGCTGCAAAACGATACGCTAATAGCAAAGATGTGGTGATTCTAGGTGAATTCAGGAATGACGCATGGGTGAAATAACCCGCTTTTAACCAATTATCTTCGTTACTTATCCAACACCCGGATTTAATACCAGATCTGGTTAGTAAAGATTTTCCCGCAATATTTAAGGCATTTCATCGGAAACCTATGGATGCCCGTCAAGAATTATCAGGCCTCAAATGTTTTGGGGCCTTTTTCCGTTTATATCCCTATGGTTCAATTGCGCAGCCCTTTATGTTTCCCAAGGCGCTTTTTTAGGTCTATTACCCGCTTATATCTTCAATTGATTTTTCATTCCCAAAAAAAATCATTTTCGTATAAATTCACATCTTAAATTATTTTTATGAAGTTCATAATCTACATTTTAATAGCATGCTCTGTTCTTATGTTTTCAGCCTGTGGATCTACTGATCCAAAATGGACGGCCTCACCTATGAATACACTCTATGATAAGATGGCATCCAGCCAGGGTGCTGATATAAACAACAGAATGATCATTTATAACGCATCTGTTGACCTCACAGTAAAAAATGAAATTGATTCTGCTAGCAACGATATCATTTCAATTGCAAAAAAATATGAGGGTTATGTTACAGAAACCGATAACCGCAAATCGGTGATCAAAGTAAGATCAGAACATTTAAATAGCGCATTAAGAGATATTTCTCAACTTGGAAAAACTGAGCATCAAACAATTACGGGATCCGATATCTCCGATCAATATACAGATTTTGCTATCCGCCTTGAAAATGCAAAGGAAGCGAGAAACCGCTATCTTGAATTATTGGCCAGGGCAGAAAATGTTTCAGCGGCACTTTTGGTTGAAAAAGAACTGGAAAGATTAAATGGTGAAATTGATCTTCTGGAAGGAAAGATCAGGAACCTCGATAATATGGTCACTTATTCCACCATCACAGTTTATCTAAATGAAAAAACCAAGCTTGGCATTTTAGGATTGGCTGGTTTTGGACTTTATGAAGGAGTAAAATGGCTGTTTGTAAGATGACATATCATCTGCCCGTTTCACCGATCATTAAATAAGCACGCAGATCCATAACTTGTTTATCGGTCATTCGTTCAGCTGTAAAATGGGGCATATAAGGTTCGTGACCGGCGTAACCGGAAAATCCATGTCGCACTGCTTTAAATAACCACCAGTCATCTCTGCTAAAATCTTTTTCGAATTTATTAAAGGTCTTTTTTGAATTATCAAAAACAACATCGCTGCAACCGTATGGTTTATGGCAGGTCTGACAACTTAAATTATAAATGGATTTTCCGTTTTCGGGGTTTCCCTGTGGGAGCTTAGCCCCGTTTTCGTATGGTGGTTCAACAAAAGTTGCCGGTGATTTTAATGCATATTTACTTTTAATAAGGGCGATCAATTCCTTGCTATTGTTGTTTGAAGAGTTTTTCCTGTTCAGTTCCTCAATTTCCTTTTCGGAAAACAGGTCGCTTAATTTATAGCTGATAGAATATAAGTATGAGAGTATTGCATGTTCTTCCCAATCTTCAAGCACCCTTCCCTTCGAACATTCAAGTGCGCAAAGTTGAATCGCTTCCCTGATATCCTTGTTTGCGGGCTTTACCAGGTCGCCGTATTTTTTATAATAATCATCATTGTACCATGACTCGCGGTTGGCAGTTCCATAAAAAGTTGTCCCCTGTAAAAAGGAAATATTTTTATTTACTGCAAATGCCAGGCGTGTTTCAGGGTCGCTTTTGGTGAGATCAGGATCTTCAATTACTGTATTATGGCAATTGGTGCATACATAGTAAACGCTCACATATTTCGACTTTCCTCCCGATGGTTCGTCGGTATGTCCGTTCAAAACTATTTCTTTTCCCCTGCGGATATCATCATCGGTCATTGTCTCTGGAAAATAAAATGGTTTTTCCATTCCCAGATCAAATAAAATCCTGTAAACATAATCATCCGCCTTAAATGCCGGTTCCGGTGAATTCATTTTAAAATTCAGAACTGTTATCCCTGAAATGCAGGATAAAACAGTGAGCAGTATAAGCGGTTTCTTCTTAATCATAACTATATCGTCTTCTCAAAATTATAAAATCTTCAACTAAACCTTCATCCTCATTTTCCACCAATTCTATTTTGAATTTTCAAATCCGCTACTTTAGTTATAATAGAACCTCCTGCTTACAGGATTGTTTATACAAGATAGTATTTTCATGGGGATAGCAGAGGAATTCCATCGCAAGACGGATGAACTCTGCTTTTTTTTGCAGCAAATCAAAGTTGAGTTCCTCAAACTTTTCATGCTTTAAATAATTTCCGTTGGCACAGTCATTGCCTAATATATAGCGTGTGTGTTTTCATGGGGATAGCAGAGGGAACCTTAAAGGTGAACTCTGCTTTTTTTAACTAATATATTCTCCATCGTATAAATTGAGCCGTCATCTCCGCACTTATCTCCGCTCACCTCTCTGCTGTCCTTTCTGAATATTTTCTGTTGGCATAGCGATTGCCTAATATAAAATGTGTGTGTTTTCATGGGGATAGCAGAGGGAACCTAAAAGGTGAACTCTGCTTTTTTTATTTAATTATTCTTCTCTTCTGAATTAATTTACATCGTCACTTTAACTTTGCAACAAAATCAATAGTTTCAGCATGATTCATGTCCTTTTTCTATGCCAGGAGAATGCAAACCGGAGCCAGATTGCCGAAGCATTTGGACATATACATGGCACTGAAACGATATAATTTTATAGTGGAGGCTCCACTCCTTCGGCAACAATAAATCCTAGGGCTATCGAATTCATGAATGAACTAAGCTACACTTTGGGGAATCACTCCTCAAAAAGTGTAGAACAATTCCACAACCTGTTTTTCGACTATGTGATCTCGATGGGATGCAATGATGAATGTCCAAATATTTCTGGAAAAATTCATGAAGACTGGCAGATCCCTGATCCAAAAAACTTATCTGACAAGGATTACCGCATCATAAGGGATTATATCGGCGTTAAGGTGAAGGAATTGATAGAAAGAATAAGCAGGGACGACAAGGCCCAAGACCAATAAAGCAAAGCGCATTTGATTTCCAAACGCTGGTTTCCGCTTCACCAATACTTCTCCATATCCTCAATTTTTTGCCGCTTCGATACCTGCATTTATCTATCTTTGCACATGATTGAAAAAATTCTTATTGTTGATTTCGGATCTCAATACACTCAATTAATAGCAAGAAGAATTCGCGAGTTGAATGTTTACAGCGAGATTGTCCCCTGCACAAAAATTCCAGAACTTACAGATGATATTAAAGGGATTATTTTATCAGGGAGCCCCCTTTCAGTGTCTTCCCCTGAAAAATTGAATTTTGACATTGACCGCATCGTTGGCAAACGCCCTGTATTAGGTGTTTGCTATGGCGCACAATATATTGCCAGCCATTTTGGAGGAAGGGTTCAACCATCTTCAAAGCGGGAATATGGACGTGCATTCATGCACATTACCGATAAAGAAAATAAATTGTTTGCTGGAATTGATAATGAAAGCCAGGTATGGATGAGCCATAGTGATACCGTAACAGAAATTCCACCCGGCTTTCACCTCACAGCAAAAACTGCAAGTATAGATGTGGCCGCTTTCAATAGTGATGAGCTAAAATTCAATTACCCGGTATTCTGCATTCAATTTCACCCCGAGGTAACACATACAACCGAGGGCAAGAACATACTGAAGAATTTTGTTGTCAATATATGCGGATGCAGCCAAACCTGGACTCCCGAATCCTTTGTAGAAGAAACAATTCAAAAGATCAGAGATACGGTTAAAAATGAAAAGGTTTTGCTTGGTCTTTCGGGAGGTGTTGATTCGAGTGTTGCTGCAATATTGCTGAATAAAGCACTGGGTGTAAACCTGGTTTCCATTTTCGTAAATAATGGATTGCTGCGCAAAAATGAATTCGATTCTGTTTTACACAGTTACCACGACATGGGCCTCAATGTGATAGGTGTTGATGCGGAAGAAGAATTTTTAACTGCATTAAAAGATATTACCGACCCTGAAAAAAAACGTAAATCAATTGGGAAAGTGTTCATAGATGTTTTCGAAAGGGAGGCAAAAAAAATTGCAAATGTAAAATGGCTGGCTCAAGGGACAATTTATCCTGATGTTATTGAATCGGTTTCGGTTCACGGGCCTTCTGTAACAATTAAATCACATCATAATGTTGGCGGACTTCCTGAAAAATTAAACCTCAAGGTTATTGAGCCACTGCGCTTTTTATTTAAGGATGAAGTGAGAAAGGTTGGTGAAGCCCTCGAACTTAAAGAGGAAATATTACATCGCCATCCATTTCCGGGTCCGGGACTCGCAATCAGGATAATTGATGCAATTACTGCAGAAAAAGTACGCATCGTTCAGGAAGCGGATGCAATTTTCATTGATCATTTAAAGCAATCTGGTTGGTATCAAAAGGTTTGGCAGGCCGGAGCGATCTTATTACCGGTTCAAACTGTTGGGGTTATGGGTGATGAACGAACATATGAAAATGTAATAGCTTTACGTTGTGTTAATTCAACTGATGGAATGACAGCAGACTGGAGCCATTTGCCGCATGAATTGTTATCGCAGATCAGCTCAGATATTATTAATCATGTTAAAGGGATCAACAGAGTTGTATATGACATCAGTTCAAAACCGCCGGCGACCATTGAGTGGGAATAAAATAATTATCTGCAGCCTCTGTTTGGTGATGATGTTCATTTCATCATGCGGTTTATTTTCGCATACTACCAAAGAACCCACAGTACAGAAAAAGGATTATCCCGATAAAACAATTGAAAAAAAGGACCCTGTAATTAAAGAGCCGGAAAAGAAAACGATCGACAGTATTGGAACTGCAGTGAAAGGAAAATCATGGGATAAAAAAGAGGTGTACGATGTTGCATTCGTGCTTCCATTCTCAACCGACGAAGCTGAATTAAGCAAATTATTAGGTGAAGACAATATTACCGGTTATCAGCCGCTCGCCTCTCTTGAATTTTATGAAGGTGCATTAATGGCAATAGATACCTTAAAAAAATTAGGGGTAAATCTCAACATCAGTGTTTACGATCATAAAAAAGACAGCGCCGCAACAGCAATTTTAATGCAGCGGGAGGAATTTAAAAAAATGGACCTGATCATTGGGCCTGTATTTAATGAGGGATTAAAAGCAGCTACCGAGATCTCTAAAAAAAATGAAACATTTTTGGTATCACCGCTTTCACCAACAACAAATTTCACCACCGACAACCGCTATTTTTTCATGGCCAATCCTCCTGTCTCCGAACAAATAAATAAAACAATTTCATTTCTGTTAAAGGACCACCCAACCGCAAATTTTATTGTTGTTTACAGAAATGAAAAACCACATGAATTAAAAATAGCCAGCGAATTTAAAGAAGCATTTGCACTCGTAAATAAAAATAATTTGGCAACGCTGAAGGAGGCTTTCAGCTTTTCAGGTATAAGCAGCAACCTGAATAATTCAGATAATTTTGTTTTTCTCGCTTCTAACGATGAATTATATGTCAACGGCCTGATCAGGGACCTTTCAAAATCATCGCGTAACAATTCGGTTACTTTGATCGGGTTGCAAAACCTGCTTTCGCTTGAGTCAATTTCATTGGATTATTTTGAAACCCTCCACTTCCACTACCCTACTTCATATTGGGTGGATCAAAACTCAGTGCGGGTAAAAAATTTCAACACAGCATTTACTAACAAATATGAGATCAGACCTTCCGAATTTGCTTACCGCGGTTATGATATCATGATGTATTTTGGTTTGCAACTAAAAAATTACGGCCCCGATATCGCCTCACAGATCGATAAGCCTAACCTTGCAATTCGTTACATGCTTTACCCGTTGGGATTCACTCCCTGCTATTCAACAGAAAATAAGATCAAGTTTATCGAAAACAATAATGTTACCATTCTGAAATATCAGAATTTCCGGTTTGAGAAAGCGAATTGATTAGCAGATTAGCAGATTGGCAGATTTCACTCATCCAACTTATCATAACCTAATATTTTCATCATGCTTTCTACCTGCTGTTCTTCAGCAAATATTTCGTAGCTTAATTTTCCGTCTTTATCCTTTTGAACCAGAATATGTTTTGGTGATGGAATTAAACAATGTTTTGTTCCACCATAACCTGAAATACTTTCCTGGTATGCGCCGGTATGGAAAAACCCGATATAGAGCGGTTCCTGGTTGTTGATATAGGGTAAATACAATTCGTTGGTATGTGCTTCCGAATTATAATAATCCATCTGATCGCAGCTCAATCCCCCGATATTGATACGCTGCACTTCATTGCCCCATTTATTTACAGGCAATAAAATAAATTTTGAGTTAATACCCCATGCATCGGGCATGGTGGTCATCAATGAATTATCGATCATATACCAGCGCTCACTGTCGTTCTGATGTTTTTCTGCCAGCACCTGGAAAACAAATGCGCCACTTTCAGCAACCGTAAAACTTCCGAATTCCGTAAAAATATTGGGGCATGGAACATTGTCTTCTTCACATGTCAACTTTATTTTATTCAGGATCTCTTCCGCCATATAAGCATAATCATATTCAAATCCCAGTGAATTTCTAAATGGCCATCCCCCACCGATATTCAATGAATCGAGCTCCGGGCATATCTTTTTTAAATCGGTGTATACCTTTAAAGATTTTGATAATTCATTCCAGTAATAAATATTGTCGCGTATGCCGCTATTAATAAAAAAATGCAGCATCTTCAATTTGAATTTTGGCTTGGGTTTTATTTTGTTGAGATAAAATTCTCTGATATCCCTGTATCTAATTCCTAATCGCGATGTATATAATTGAAATTCCGGTTGCTCTTCCGATGCTATCCGGATCCCAAGATCACAATCATAAATAATCGTGTTGTCGTATTCGTCCAGTTCTTCCTTATTGTCAAGAACAGGCATTATCCTGAAATCAAGATTTGCCAGTTTACTGATACGCTGCATATACACCTTTGTTTTAAATCCGTTGCAAACGATGAGCGTATCTTTGGAAAGCATTTTATTCAGATATAATTTTTCGATGATATCGATATCAAAAGCTGAAGATGTTTCGAGATAAATATCATTTTTAAGCGCTTCCACCAGCACATGCGCAAAATGTGAGCTCTTAGTGCAATAACAATAATTATAGGTGCCGGGGTAATTTAATTTCTTTATCGCATCATTAAAATATTTTTTTGCACGCTGAATGTTTTCAGAGATCTTCGGCAAATACGTAATCCGCATCGGGGTTTCATATTCATCAATAAGTTCTTTGAGCGGTATTCCGTTGAAGTATAAATAATTATTTTTCACTTCGAAGCCATCCTGCGGAAAATAGAAGGTTTGCTGGATGAGGTCTAAATAAGTGTTTTTCAATTTATGTTGTAGATTTTAAGTGGTAAAACAACCGATTTCAGTTGCGGGACAAAAATAATAACTTTGCGTATATGAAACGTGTAAAAGTAATTTCGGTGAATAGTGAATTAGGTGCGGGAACCCGGGGTTCAGGATTGGGCTTTGATGCAATACGAGTAGCAGCCTGGACCAAGGGCAGCAGGTATTTCAAAGAACATCCGCCAATGATTTTGCAAAGCAACAACGATGAGGTGTTAGATGATATTGAAACCGCATATTCAGTAAAGATCCAGTTCATTGTTGAAATGTATAATAAGATAGCAGAGGTGGTGATGAATTGCATGAAAAGGAAAGAATATCCGGTGATCATTTCCGGCGATCATAGCAATGCCGGTGGAACAATAGCAGGAATTAAAATGGCTTTTCCAAAAGATATACTGGGTGTTATATGGATCGATGCGCATGCCGACCTGCATTCACCATATACCACGCCATCGGGAAATTTACATGGAATGCCCCTTGCTACCGCCACAGCATTGGATAATAAAGTTTGCCAGATCAATCAGCCGGAAAAGAAAACTATTGAAGCATGGGAAAAATTAAAAAAGCTCGGGGGAATTTCACCAAAGATCACTTTTAAGGATCTGGTTTACATTGCAGCACGCGATCTTGAAAAAGCAGAGCGGTTTATCATTAAAAAAAATAATGTGCGGATTTATTCCGTGCAAAAAATGCGGGAAACAGGAATTCAGTTTGTAATTGATGATGCAATGAAAAGGCTGAATCACTGTGATCGAATTTATGTTTCATTTGATGTTGACAGTATGGATGCAAATGTTTCAAGGGGAACAGGCACGCCGGTAAAAAGCGGGTTATATGAAAGTGAAGCATTTCAACTGGTGAGCGGCCTGGCCAAACAACCAAAAGTTTGTTGCATGGAGATCACTGAAATAAATCCCACCCTCGACAATAAAAAAAATATCATGGCTGAGATCGCCCTGGAAATACTTGAACAATTTACCGGCGAAATAGAAAAAAGATTATGATAGCATTGGAAGCGCAGTTGAAACAGGACGTTGTTGCTGTTGTAAATAAATTATACGATCAGAATATTGCTGATGATATTGTGA
>JBIOHA010000071.1:0-11245 GCA_044448625.1 Chitinophagales bacterium
AAATATGCCGATGGACCCTGGCGGAATTGGTTTCATTTACTGTTTACGATCTAAAACCCTCAGGGTCTCACGTAGTTTTTTGTTGGATTAAAGTTTGTCTGTTTGCTGAAATTTAATTTTAATTGATAAAACGATATTTCAGCCGTGAAGACCCCGAGGGGGCTCCTAAGGGTCTCACTACATTTTTTGTTGGAGGAATGCTTGTCGTCTTTATTGCAATTTGGTTTTAATTGATAATTCAGTATTCAAATCGTAAAGACCCTAAGGGGCTTGCAAAATAGAAACACCTTTGCGAATCTTTGTGCTTTAGTGTCTTCGTCCCGATAGCTATCGGGATGGTTGTTCAGCGAGTCTACGAGCGCCTTTGCTCGAACCCATTTAATTTTTCTTCTTCAGCTTCTTCAACATCAACTTTTGAAACTTCCGCCATTGGGGGCCCGGTTTTGCACCATTCAATAAATTCGTTTACAATTTCCTCCTCTCCTGCAACATAAATACTAATGGTACCATCATCATCATTTTTCACCCAACCAATTAAATCTAATTCATCGGCTTTTCTTTTTGCCGATGCCCTGTAAAAAACACCCTGTACCTTCCCTGAAACCCTGATTCTTTTATGGACCATCTATTTCCTTTTAAATTTTCAACCTTCAGTCATTTCAAATATCTCCCACATTTTCGCAATGTGATGATCATCGTGTTCAGCAACAAAAAATGCCATATCAACAACACGCATTTGTTTCTGAATACGCGGATGGAGAGCTGTTTTTATTAATTCATCATCTTTAAATTTTAACAGGTCGGCAACAAAGCTTTCTCTCGCAGTACTAAATTCAGATAGCAAGTCCTGAATATTTCTTGAATTATGATCTGCTTCAAATGTTTTTTTATTTGTCACCTCCCATGCCCTGAGTTCATTGGCATTATTCTGAAAATCATAAATCCGGCCGTGATGCAATTCTTCGAGATCAATTAAATGACCTATCTGCTCCTGTATACTCCATTTTCCACCAATGCGATTTATTAATTGTTCAGCACTGCTTTTTTCTGCAATTTGTTTTATTCTCGGATATGCACCCCGCAGCCTTGATATTATAACAGGGAACATGCCCGCAGGAAAATCAAAATTGAATATCCTCGTTGTCCATATTGTTTGTACCATAAATGAGAATTTACGATATAAAACTACAACCTGCGCAGGCGGGATAGGTAATTTGATTAGCTATTTAACAACTTTGCTTCCCGCTGTTTATGCAGTAGTTTCGCATCATGCTAAAAACAGATTTTCTGGTAATTGGGTCCGGTATTGCGGGATTGACCTTTGCATTAAAAACAGCAAAGAAATATCCGGAGAAAAAAGTCACGATCATTACCAAGGCTGAGGAAGAGGAAACCAATACCAAATATGCACAGGGTGGTATTGCTGCCGTTTGGGATTTTGAAAAGGATTCATACGAAAAACATATTGAAGATACATTAATAGCCGGTGATGGATTATGTAAAAGAGATATTGTGGAGATTGTAGTGAAAGAAGGCCCCGAACGTGTTAAAGAAATTATTAACTGGGGCGCTGATTTTGATAAAACAAAGGCAGGTGATTATTCACTGGGGAAGGAAGGTGGGCATAGTGAATTCAGGGTGCTGCATCATAAAGATATTACCGGAAAAGAAATCGAAAAAACATTAATTGAAGAAGCCAACTCATTACCGAATATTAAAATATTAATTCACCATTTTGTTATTGATATTATCACACAGCATCATCTCGGCAGGATCGTCACCAGGCATACACCCGACATTACCTGTTATGGTGTTTATGTATTGAATAAAAAAAACAGGGCGATTGAAAAAATAATTTCAAAAATTACTGTAATGGCGAGCGGTGGTGCGGGACAGGTTTATAAAAACACTACCAACCCAGCCATTGCCACCGGCGACGGAATGGCAATGGTTTATCGTGCGAAAGGACGGATGGCAAACATGGAATTTGTTCAGTTTCATCCCACCTCTTTATTTATGCCCGGAGTAACACCATCATTTTTAATCACTGAAGCAATTCGCGGTGAGGGTGCTGTTTTAAAAACTTCCGATGGTGTTGAATTTATGCCGAAGTATGACCAAAGAGGATCACTGGCGCCAAGAGATATTGTTGCAAGGGCCATCGATAATGAGATGAAGATAAGAGGCGATGAATTTGTTTTTCTTGATTGTTCTCCAATTCCAAAAGAAAAAATACATGAACATTTCCCGAATATTTTTGAAAAATGTTTATCGATGGGAATAAATATTGAAAAAGATATGATCCCGGTTGTTCCTGCTGCGCATTATATGTGTGGGGGAATTCAGGTGGATGAATTTGGAAGGTCAAGCATAAAAAATTTATATGCCTGCGGCGAATGCAGCTCAACAGGCTTGCACGGAGCAAACAGGCTTGCGAGCAATTCGCTGCTCGAAGCATTGGTGTTTGCTCATAGAATTTATTTAGATGCAGGAGAAAAAATAAATGCTATAGATAATAAAGAAAATATCCCCGACTGGAATGCGAAAGGAACAAATGATCCGAAAGAAATGGTGATGATCACACAAAGTATAAAGGAATTGAAAGAAACGATGACAAATTATGTTGGAATTGTAAGGGGAGACGAACGGCTGGATCGTGCAATGGCGAGATTACACCTCTTATATGAAGAAACAGAAAAAATGTACGAAACCACCACCATATCGCCCCAGTTATGTGAGTTGAGAAATTTGATCACAGTTGGATTTTTAATTACACGGGGAGCAAAAGCCAGAACTGAAAGCCGTGGTCTTCATTATACAACCGATCATCCTGTTAAATCTGCATGGGCCGAAGACAGTTTGTTTTGAAATGAGTTAATTTTGCCCGCTAACATAAATTAATGCGCCAGTTTTTTATTTTATTTTTTTTATTAATTATTACTTCGCTCGCCTTTGCACAGAATTATTGCGAAATGGAGAGATTTGATCAATTCATTTACGATTCTGTTGATGTAGAAAAGATCAAGGATATTGAATACGGTGAAGCCCTGAATAATCTTGGAAATATTCAATCATTAACACTCGACATTTATAGGCCCAAAACAAGTATAGATACGATGGCGAAAAAACCATTGGTCATGTTTGTTCATGGCGGCGGACTTGTTGGGGGAAATAAGGATAGCGAAGGTGCAGTTGAACTCGGTTATTTATATGCCCGTGCCGGATATGTTTATTCAAGTATTGATTACAGGATTGGATGGAATAATGGAGATGATGAAACAGATTGCGGTGGCGATACGGTTGACCTTTACCGGGCAACTTACAGGGCGGTGCAGGATGTTCGTGCCGCCTTCCGTTTTTTAAAAGCAAATGCTGCCGTGTATGGTATTGATACGAATTTTATAATTGTTGAAGGAAACAGTGCTGGTTCCCGACTCGTTATGCTCGCTGCTTATGCAACCCAGGATGATTATGATCAACAATTTTATGATGAACTCGGCAGCATTGATACGGCAGTAAATGAACTCGGCAATTATAATTTTAACCCCATCGCATTAATTACAGAAGCAGCCGGGATAGAAATGCCTGAAATTTTATTGCGCAAAGAAATTCCTTCTTTGTTCTTTCACGGCACCTGCGATTCCATTGTTCCATATTTTGCAGGACCAACATTTTTTTGCACTGAACCATTTGTTTATCCTTATTTATATGGCAGTTGGGAAATAACGGAAATGATTAAGGAAGAGGGCCGGATTTATCAATTTTATACTGGTGAAGGTGCAGGCCATGATGTGGCACCTCCGGATACCATATTTTTTTATGCTAAGGATTTCATAAAAGACATTCTTTGTAGCACACTTTCAACCGAAGAAATTTACAGGGTAATTGGAAAATTTAAATGTGCTGTGGAAGGTGACGGCGAATTAGTAATCCAATATTTTTACCCTAACCCGGTTGCTGATATTATTAGTTTCGGAGTAACAAGCTCAAGAAATCGAGAAATTGATCTTTCTATTTATAATTCAATCGGCCAATCTGTTTTGGACGTGGTCCTGGATTTTTATCCGCCGATAAGAGATTATACAATTGATGTTTCCTTATTGAACCGCGGAATTTATTACCTCAGGGTAAGTCAGCGACAGGAAGAATATGTTGTTAAATTCATGAAATAACAATCCTGGTTTTCGATGGCTGCATCAAAACTGAAAATAATAAAAGGTTTCGGCATTGTTTTTTCCAAATATTATGATCAGCAAAAGTGTAATAAAAAGAAACAAGTATTTATGCCTTATCCTGAGATCCAATGGCAAAAAAACCGAGCTGATAAACAATACACTTACAAAACAGGAGATCATAAAATCATAGCTGGAGAATCCATTGAGCAATCCCCCTAAATTAAATTGTAATTCCGTAAATAGTTTACGGTAAAATAATCCTGCCTCCCTGAGTGTTGACGATCTGAAAATAACCCCACTCAATATCAGGAGGTGGAAAGTCCATACCATTAGAAATACTTTTCCGGCTGTTGATTTGAATTTGGGAAGAAATGCTATCCTGCTATAAATAGCTTGCAGCACAACCAATACCCCGTTGATCAATCCAAAGATCAAAAAATTTATTGTGCCCCCATGCCACATACCGATCAATATAAAAATGATGACCGTATTGATATAGATCCTGTAATATTGAGTAACCCCACGGTTGAGCGGAATAAATAAATAATCTCTCACCCAGGTTGTAAGCGTAATATGCCAGCGGGTCCAATATTCTGCAACGCTCTTTGATAAATATGGCTGCCTGAAATTCTCTGTAAGTTTTATACCGAATAACCTGGATACACCAATGGCAATATCGCAATAACCGCTAAAGTCTGCATATAGCTGAACAGCAAAAAAGAGAAGCGTGATATATAATTGCAATGCAGACGCTGAACCAATATCGTTAAAAGTAAAATTCACAAATTGGGCAACGGTATCGGCAACGGCAACTTTTTTAAAAAACCCCCATGCAATGCGCATGATGCCGTATTCAATATCTTTTTCATCTACTGGAGATGGATGCTTTAATTGGGGAATTAAAAAATTTGCTCGCTCAATTGGCCCTGCAACCAACTGTGGGAAAAAAGAAACATATAAAGCAAAATAACCGAAATGCTTTTCAGGTTTTGCAACATTCCTGTAAACGTCAATTAAATAGCTTAAAGATTTAAATGTGTAAAATGATATACCAATTGGAAACAGGATCTTAGAAAATACAAATTCATTATTGTTGACGGATTCAAATAATGAAAATATTGAATCACCTAAAATATTAAAGTACTTAAAGAAAATCAAAACACCCGCATCGGCAATTATTCCTGCTATGAGAAATAATTTTCTTTTATGTTTGGAAGGTTCCCTGCTGATCAAAATACTTAAATACCAGCAAATAAAAGTTGAGCCGAGTAATAAAAGGCCATATTCAGGCTTAAAACACATGTAAAAAAAGTAACTTGCAGCCAATAACAGGATCCATCTGTATTTATGCGGCAATAAATAATTCAGCAGAATTGTGGCCGGAAGAAAAATGAGGAATTGGATCGAATTAAAAGTCACAGAGGTAAATCTCTTTAAAATTAATTAGAAATTGAAATTTTCATAATATTGCTACATGAACCGGCCCGACATATTATCAAGTGTAACAACCATTTTCAAAAAGGTTTTTAAAGATGAAAATTTAACTTTAAAAGAGGAACACTCAGCCACAGATTTTGAAAAATGGGACTCAATTAACAACATGATCATTATTTCAAGAGCTGAAAAATTATTCGGAATATCAATTGACACGGCAGAATTAATTGAAATCCGGAATGTGGGAGATCTGGTAACGCTAATTGAAACAAAAATAAATTGAGATGGAATTGAACGGGCTGGCCATAAATGATTTAATGGACGTTGAGATAACAGCAACAGGAAGCGCTTTTCCCTTGCCGGGAAGATTTGTAGATAATAGTGAAATTCATCATTTAAAATATGGAGAAAATTGGGAGGCGGTATTCCACGAAAAAAATCATCACCCTGAATATATTTTTCAACAGCTGGGATATAAAAAGCGTTATTGGACCCATACGCCGGGAACGCCTCTGCAACATAATGAATTGACTTCAGCCGACCTCATGCAAGAGGCGGCACACAATTGCCTGACAAACGCCGGAATGGATCTTAAATCGATCGACTTATTTATTGCAGTAACAGTTACCTCACCAAAGTATACCAACAGCATGGGCGCATTTGTTGGAGGTAAATTGGGATTGAAATGCCCGGCAATTGAAATTAAAACAGGATGCGCTTCATCTGTTTATGCTTTGGTGCTGGCGGCGCAATTTATTAAAAGCGGTGCACGAAATGTTTTGATCGCCTCTGGAGAAACTCCCACAAAGGTTACCGGCATAGAAACAAATTTAATGTACGCAGTTGGCGATGGTGGCGCTGCTGCTATTCTTTCTAAATCTGAAAATAATAACAAAGGAATTATTTCAGCATTTTTAGGAACGGAAGGAGAATATTCAGGTACCATGGGCTCGCCTGGATTGCTTCCGCCAAACCGTGATGATCTTGATAATGATGCATATAATATGCTGATGGGAAAAGAAAGTGATGCGTTTATTCAAAACGCATGGAAGGGTATACCCAATATCCTTTATCACAATTCAGGAACAACATCTTCCGATATAGATCTCTTTATCCCGCAACAGGTGAATAAAAAGATCATTAATTTAGTAAAGGAAGCCTCCGGGATTTCAGAAAATAAAACCATTGATCTGATATCAGAATATGCAAATTGCGGATCGGCATCAGTTTTAATTGCAATGGACCATGCAATGAAAAATAAAAGATTGAAAGAAAACGATCTGATCATGATCGCATCTGTGGGTGGCGGCGTTTCTTATGGTGGATTAATATTTAAATTGTAATAATGAAAGGTCTTGGTGTAAAAATAATAGGAATTGGATCTTTCCTTCCGGGAGAGCCGGTTTCAAACGAGGAATTAAGCGCAAGACTGAATCTTGATTTTAATGTTGAGATGGTGCGACATAAGGTCGGTATTCATACACGCCATATTGCATCTGATGAAATTGCAACAAGCCATATCGCTGCCGGGGCGGCAAAGATCGCTTTGCTGAGAGCAGGTATAACTGCACAGGATCTCGATAGAATTTTATTGGGAACATCTACACCCGATTATACAAATACAGCAGCTTCCTGCAGTGTGCAATTTTTATTGGGCGCTAATTGCCCTGTTGGTGATACATCGGCCAGTTGCGCAGGATTTATATATGCACTCGACCATGGGATCCGGTTAATTCAAACAGGTTTAAAATATGTTTGTGTTATTGGTGCCGATACCAAAACAAGATTTGTAAGAAAAGATGATCCTGTATTCTGTCCGATATTTGGTGATGGCGGAGGTGCGGTTATTCTTGCTGCTTGCGATGATGATGCAGGATTTATGGTGAGTGAATTATTTGCAGACGGCTCAGGATTAAAAAATATTTATGTTCCCGCGGGAGGTTCAGTTATGCCGGCAAGTATTGAAACGGTAACAAATGGATTGCATGGAACAGTAATGACAGTGTCAGGAAAAAAAATGGTGGAAATTTCAATTAATTTAATGGCGGATATCGCATTAAAAGCATGTTCAAAATATGGTATTCATCCTAATGCTGTCGACATTTTTATTCCTCATCAGGCAAATATGATCATAATGAAAGGTACCGCTCAAAAATTGGGGATTGATATTTCGAAAATGGAAATCACGATTGATAAAGCTGCAAATTCAATTGCCGGTACTTTACCAATTACTTTTGACCATGCATTTACCACTGGAAAATTAACATCGGGAAAAATTGTATTATTTGTTACCGCAGCATCCGGGTATGCAGGAGGTGCAGCGATCTATAAAGTACCCTGAAAAATGAAAACAAAAAAAAGAACTGCGTTGGTAACGGGTGCCGGAAATGGTATTGGAATAGCTATTTGCAACCATCTCGAAAATAAGGGATATAATATCATTGCGGTATCAAGAAATCAGGAACATTTAAATTTGATCAGATCTTCACTCCGGCAAAAAGAGCATTTATTTTTAATCTGCGACCTTGTTACTCCCGTTGGTTGTAATGACCTGTTAAATTTTATCCAGGAAAATGGATTGCCACATGTAGTGGTAAATAATCTTCGCACACCATCAATCCGGAAAAAACTGATCGGTGCATCAATAAATGTTTTGAATTCAAATGTGAAAGAAAATATTGACCATTTATTGGTGATCATGAAACCTGTGATAGAATTTCAGCGTGAGGAAAAATTCGGAAGATGGATAGGGATCGGCAGTATGTCTGAGCATTTTGGTGTTCCGGGAATGGCTGTCTACAATTTGCAGAAATCCATTTTGGAAAGCCTGATAAAAACATTGGCAACAGAAGAAGGGCAGCATGGAATAACCGCTAATATGGTTGTTCCTGGTTTAATTTCGACACCGGCAGTTACCGAAAATTATTCTGAGCAGGAATTTGATCTGCGGTCAAAACAAAACGTAATGAAACGCATCGGCACTGTTGATGAAGTGGCGGCGGCAGTTGCTTTTCTCGCCAGCGAAGAGGCATCATATATTACTGGAATCACGTTGCCTGTGAATGGTGGAAATCATCTCGCCTGGAATTTTTTATGACCATGGAGCATAGTTACCAAAAAATATTACAGCAGAGATCCGAAGTGCATCCTCACAGGATCGCACTCATTTTTGAAGGCAAAAAGATCACCTATCGCCATTTGCACGACTCAGCAAATAATGTGGCAGCATGGTTGTTAAACGCAAAAATTAATAAAGGTGACAGAGTTGCATTCCTCGATTATAATAATGATGATTATATCCACTTGTTGAATGGCTGTTTGATTATTGGTGTCATTCCGGTTTCTATCAACTGGCGTTCAACACGTGCAGAGATCAATTATATTTTACAGAATGCCGGTTGCAGATTATTTTTTTACGGACATAATTTTACTAAGACTGCAGAAACGGTTAATGCAATTGCTGCAATTAAATCTTTTGAAATTCCGGGAATAATTAAACATATCAATCAGCAGAAATATGAAGCGCAGGAATTACCTGAAATTAACCAGGATGAACCTGCAATTTTGATCTATACTTCCGGAACAACAGGAAATCCGAAAGGTGTATTGCTCAGCAATAAAAATATTTATGCAATGTATTTATCGCTGCGAAATGAAACACCGTTATTTGGCCCGGCTTCTGTCAATCTTATTGCGGGCCCATGGTACTCTGTTGTTGGGGTGGGCTATTTTATTTTTGGAATATATACCGGTTGCACTAATGTAACATTAAAATATTTTGACCCGATTGAAATTTGCCGGTTGATTCAACAATATAAAATTACAAATGCATTTTTCGCCCCTGTAATGATGAAAGTGATTTGCGCATTGGATGAGATTAATGATTTTGATCTCAGTTCATTACAGAATATTCAATATGGCGGCTCACCGATAGATGAAACACAACTGCGTATCTGTTACAATACTTTTAAATGCAATTTCACCCAGGGGTATGGATTAACAGAAACCAGCGGTATTGCAACTGTATTGCGGTTTGATGATCACAAAAAAACATTATCTGGAAATGATGATGCACCGTTGCATATTTTGCATTCTGCAGGAAAACCTTATGCCGGAATAGAAATTAAGATTGTTGATGAAAATTTAAATACGGTTTCACCGGGAAATACAGGCGAAGTTTGTTTGAAGGGAGATGTTGTGGCGTTGGGATATTGGAATTCAGCAGGAGAAGGCGATAAATTATTCAATAAAGACGGATGGCTGCTTACGGGTGATATTGGTTATTTGGATCAGGAAGGTTATTTATTTTTAATTGACCGCAAACACGACCTCATTATTTCAAAAGCCATAAATATATTCCCTACAGAAATTGAAACGATTCTCAACGGGCATCCTCAAATTAAAGAATGTGCGATAATTGGAATTCCGCACGATATTTATGGTGAGACAATTTGTGCAGTTGTAGTAATTGAAAATGGAGAAATTCAATTAAATGAATTGCGCTCATGGGCGAAAGATAAAATGGCTGAATATAAGTTGCCAACAGAATTAAAATTAGTAACTGAACTTCCCAGAAACCCTGCGGGAAAAATTTTGCGAAAACAATTGCGGGAATTATTTTGGGAACGACATACCCGGAGAATTAATTAATTTTATTTATTAATGGAAATTGTAGAAGTAGGTTCGTTGCCGCCTTTAGGTATAATACCAGAATTTATGTATGCCCAGGTTTTAAGACCGAAGAGATATGGGCCACCATCATCTGCATTTGAGATCGAAAAAATTAAAACACCTGAAATTGCGCCTGATGAAGTATTGGTGGCAGTAAAATCTGCAGGGTTAAATTATAATTCAGTATGGGCTGCGCTTGCTTATCCCGTTGATATGATCGCCCTCATGAATAAACGTGGCGACAGTGCTGAAAAATTTCAAATCTTAGGTTCTGACTGTTCCGGTATCATTTATAAAGTGGGTGATGAAGTAACTGATTTAAATGTTGGTGATGAAATAGTAGTCCAGGGTGGATGGTATGACAAGAATGAAATGCACAATCTAAATGGTGGTGATCCCACCGTTTCAAAAACATTCAGGGCCTGGGGATATGAAACCAATTTTGGCGCCTATGCGCAATTTTGCAAAGTAAAAGGATTCCAGTGTTTGCCAAAACCACCCCATTTAAACTGGGACGAAGCTGCGGTTTATATGGTGAGTGGGGTAACAGCCTTCCGGATGCTTCACCATTACGCACCACATATAGTCAAATCCGGCGATGTTGTCCTCGTTTGGGGTGGTGCTGGTGGATTGGGGTCAATGGCGATCCAGCTGGTAAAAGCGGCGGGGGCAATTCCAATTGCGGTTGTGAATTCAAGATCGAAGCAAAAATTTTGTGATGAAATGGGCGTTGCATCCCTGAACCGTGAAGATTATAATCATTGGGGACCACTTTCTCCTGAAGCATTGACTCCTGAAAAGCAGGATATCTGGCGCAATCGTGCAAAACCATTTTTTAAGGATCTGCTGAAATTAACCAACGGTCGCCTGCCGCGAATCGTAATTGAACATCCCGGTGAATCAACCCTGCCAACATCAATCTATGTTTGCGATACAGAAGGCATGGTGGTTACCTGTGCGGGTAC
>JBIOHA010000072.1:0-11175 GCA_044448625.1 Chitinophagales bacterium
ACATATGGGTGTGGGCATCGCTTTAAAATATGCAATTGAAGGAAATGCTTTCGAGCACAACGAAAAATATTACTATTATATAGAAACCACCAGCGCCGGATGGGGCATCGGCGATTATCCCGACCATTTAAGCGCAGGAGTAGTGATTTATGATCCGGGTGAACTTGCTGGAGCAAAACTGCTTTCTGAATATTCTTATTCTTTCAAAAATTTTTCGGATACAGAAGTGATTGAACCTGAAATTGCTGTGGAGGAAAATGAAGGGGAAGAAGAAAATAATTATAGTGTTGGCGCCGGATACGAATTTGATGCTTCATCAAAAACTTATGACCCTAAACCCGACGACAGCTATACCATCGATGTCGACAACATCGTGATAGATGGAGAAAAAGAGACCATGATCACCAAAAAAGTTGAACAGGGTGGTCAGGAGAGGATTGTTGCTACTTCTAAGTAATTCATAAAAGATTCGAACCTGCCTGCCGCAAATGCGGAGCAGCAGGCAGGGATTTGAAGGGAGAAGATTCGAAGGCTAAGGATCAAAGGTTAAAGGAAGAATGATTCCTTATTTCCCCTTAACCTCTTATTTCCTTATCCTTCAATTCTTCGAATCTTCTCCCTTCCAATCTTTCTCAAACCTCACTCATCCACATTCCGCTTCACCAATAAAAAATAATCATTCTCAATTGGTAAATAACCATACTCATAACAATAATGATACACTGCTCCTTTTTTGGTTGTATAAAGCGATGTCAAATAATTAAAATTAAATCCGCGGTCATAGAGTTTATTCTTTGAAACCTTTGAAGTTTCACCGTTCATAAACTGAATGAGCACATCCCTGTTTTTACGCAGGATGGCATTTACATTTTTGATATAAACGCTTGTTTCGGCCCGCAGCCGGTTGTTGAAAGAATGGCGACAAAGATCAGAGCAGAATTTTTTGTCGAGGCGGCCAATAATGGACTTGCCACATTCGGGACATGTTTTGCTTTCCATGATAAACAATTTTGTTTTTAAGGTTATTCATTTGTTTTTAAGTTGGAGGCTCCGGGAAGAAGCCCATGTAAATATAGATATATAAAAGGAAATATCCGATTAGCACTGTTTATATCCGTAATTAAGCGGTTATAATTTGGTCAATGTATCAGGCCAATGCATCTTTGGCTTCATCAATTACAAAACAATATTTAAACGATAAAATTTAAAATCATGAACAATTTAAAAAACAAAGTGCAGTTAATCGGGCACCTTGGAATGGATCCTGAAATAAAGGCCATTAATGGAAAAAGCAAACTGGCAAAATTTCGCCTTGCAACAAACGAAACCTATAAAAACGACAAGGGTGAAAAAGTGGAAGAGACCCAATGGCATAATTTAATTGCCTGGGGTACGAAGGCCGACTTTGCAGAGAAATATCTTACAAAGGGAATTGAGGTTGTTGTTGAAGGCAAACTGATAAATAAAAGTTATACAGATAAAAATGATGTGAAAAGGTATATCACTGAAGTAATGGTTAGTGAAATGGTAATCATTTCCCGCAAAGCAAAATAATACCCCCTGACTGCCTGGTAAATTCTTTTGGAGATTGAGGTGCTGGTGTTTATTGGAGAGTTTACAGGCAGTTTATTTGACATTATATTTTAAGGTGTTATAAAACGAATCGAATTCGTATTGTATGATTTCGGCAAAGGGCACAAAGTTACTTCGGGTTTGGATGTACAAACTTTGTGACCCTTTTTTATTGTGTCATTTTGCCCATAAACCAATTTTCAATTTATACCATCCCAATTCTCAAATTCCGCAATTCTGCAAATTCACAATCTGCAATCCGCAATCCGCAATCCACAATCCGCAATTCCAACCTCCATCATTTTAAATCATTGATGCATTCATTTACCTTTGCCCACTACCAATGGGGGGCCTCAAAAAATTATTTCTTTCCATATTCGGGTTAAGAAACTACCTGCGCTTTGTAAGTGCATCGTTTTTTATACTATACCGGCTCGGCATATTGCGGTCAAATAAAAAATTTGATTGTCATTACTATATTCATAAGCTTGTAAAAGAAGGTGATCATATCATTGATATTGGTGCAAACATGGGGTATTATACCGTTCTTTTTTCAGACATTGTTAAAGAGCAGGGAAAAGTATACGCTGTGGAACCGGTTGAATTGTATAGGAAAATACTTTTGAAAAACATCGGGCGCAGAAAAAATGTTGAGATAATTCCGTTTGCGCTGGGAAACGAAAATAAAGATGAAGTGGGAATGGGAATTCCCGGTAATGATATTTCACGACATGGACTAACAAGGATAACTGAAAAATCTTCAAACAACCAGGCCAAAACATTTTCAGTTTCCATGCGCAATCCACTGGAATTGTTTTCCGCAATTCCAAAACTTGATTATATCAAAATTGATGTTGAAGGATATGAAATGCATATCGTGCCGGTAATGCTGCCATTAATAGATAAATACCACCCGATTTTGCAGATCGAAGCAACAGGCGAAAATAAAATGCTGCTCATCAGCATGCTCAATAATATTGGCTATAAAACATTTTTTGTTTCCGGCCGGGAATTCATTTCCGTTCCATCTGCAGGCGATGCTCCTGATGGCGACCTGTTTTTTGTTTATCAAGCTTAGCAGGTAAGAGCTGAAAACCATCCGATAAGTTTTTTGAATAAACATGGAAAGCGCCCGGGCTGAAACAACCTTTAGTTATTTTTGCCATCAGACTACATGCCTGTTAAACGATTTTTAAAATCAGCATTCCTGATTTCCGCCGGCGGAATGCTTCCGCTATTGTCGTCGTTTGTTTTATTGATCCCCTTCACAAGTAATCTCAATACTTCAGACTATGGTGCCCTGGCCATATATATTTCATTTTCATTGCTGGTGCAATTTTTAATGAATTTTGGCATCGATACCTATATGTCGGTGCATTATTACGATTATAAAAATGATCGCCCGGCGTTGAAAAAATTTGTCGGTTCTTTATTCGGTCTCCTGTTTTTAATTGGAATAATATTGATCACCGTATTTTGCATCGGTGGGAAATTATTATTCGATGTCATATTTCAGGGTGGAGAGATCTCATTTTTTCCTTATGGATTTATGAGTGTGCTCACAGCATTTTTCAATGCGATATTCCGGACCTATGTGAACCTCCAGGTATTTTCTGAAAATTCACGCCGGTATTTTTTATTCGGGCTGTTCAATTTCATTGTTACCGTTGCTATTTCAACGCTCCTTGTTTATAAATATCCATTCACACTTATCGGCCCGATGTGGGGAAGATTGCTATCGGGCATACTGATCTTTATTTTGTCAATAGCATTTGTGTTTAAAGAATATGGAATCACGTACAGCAAAAATTTATTTTCTGAGATCAAAAACTATTGTTTTCCTCTTGTAATTTTCAGTGTGCTTACCTGGGCGCTGGCATATTTCAATAATTTTATTTTGAATGCAATGGAAACTACAACCGAGGTGGGAATTTATGATTTTGCATTAAAATGTGCTTTGCTGATCGAGTTTGGAGGATTGGGTTTATTAAGCTCGATAAACCCGCGGGTATATCAACTGTGGAAGAGCAATGCACTTGCAGAAAGCACACCAGGGGAAAACAGGTATCACCATATTTTCAGCTCATTCAATATTTTATTCATTGCATTGAATATTGTTGTAATTCCCGTTGTTGTAAAACTATTTGTTCATAATGAATCCTATTATGCGAGTATTGAGCTGTTGCCATTTATTTTTATCAGTTTTGCTTTCAGGGGCCTTTATAATCTTTTTTCCAACCCCTTGATCTATTATAAAAAGACCAAAGCACTTCCCAGGGTATTATTCATTTCGGCAGTCATTCAAATCATATCCGCTATTTTATTGGTCAAGTATTTTGGCATATGGGGAGCAGTCTGGAGCTATATAATGATCAAGCCCGTGCAGGTGTTTTTTCTCTGGTTGGAAAGCAGGAGGGTGTTCAGGTTTAGGTTTAATATGATAAAGATGATTATTATACCGGTTGTTTATTGTGTTACGGTAATATTGATCTGGGAATACACGAGGATAGATTTTTTTTACAAAGGGCTGTTGCAATTGGCGGTAGCATTAATTCTTGTTGGATCAGTCTATCCAAAGGAAATAATTGGTATCAGGTCGATATTGCGTAAGTGAACGGAAAAATCTTCTCATCTGATCAAAAACAGTCAAATTTCATTTTTCTTTGTTACATTTGGTGAACAATAAAAAACATCTTTTATGAAAACAACTTCTTTCCTTGTATTGATTTTGGCAACATTTTTACTTTCCAAATCTTCTTTCACGCAATCAAATTATATCGGATCCGGTATTTCATGCAGCTTTGATGGATCAACAGGTACTTATATTGACCTTGGGAATGTATTTAACGACCTGAATTTTCCATTAACTGTGGAAGCATGGGTCTATCCAACAGAGTGGACTTTAACAGGTGACTATGCTCCAATAATGGCCACAGATAATATTGGTGTTGGGGGTAGTTATTACGGGTTTTGGTTCAGATTCAACAATTTAGGAAAACTAATCTTTGAGATCGGTGATGGTTCAGGTGCAGGTTCAACCGACAGGCGAGGTAAAATAACCACTTCAACAGTAAATTTAAATACGTGGACGCATGTTGCAGTCGTTGCTACTTCAGTTACTGACATAAAATTTTATTTCAACGGTGTTTTACAAACTTCCTCAAATACTGATGGATCGGCAACTAATACCTCTATTTTACATACAACTTATCCAGCCGCCATCGGACATCATATAACCCCTACAACAGAGCATAACCTTATCGGGATGCTTGATGAAATCAGGTTGTGGCAGATTTCACTAACTGAAACGGAGATTCGGACTCACATGTGTAAAAAATATCCAGATTTTATTGATAACCTTATCGGTTATTGGAATTTCGATGAATCTTATGATACGGAAACAGCTGTCGATTTTAGCATAATAAATGAGGAAGGTGCTTTACAAGGTGGAGTTACAAAAGTAACCTCAGGTGCACCGATTGGTGATGAAAGTATTTTTCAGTATCCTGCCGACTGGACAGGAATTAAGATGAAGCTCATATCAGATAATGATGATTACCTTAGGATAAAAAAAATTGAGAATGACCCTTTGGGAATGCATGTATATCGTGTTGACAGTGAACCTTACTATAACGATGGTTTAAATGAGTATGTAGATTTTTATTATGGGATTTTCCCCGTCAATGGAGATGACCCAGTTGAATATGGTATCGCATACAGGTATTCAACATCAAATGGTGTGGTTACTGAAGATAATCAACCAAATTCCTCATTATTTTATAAAAACGATGGGTCAGTTGAAACCTGGACAGATCTTACCGCGGTAATGGACCCCGTTCAAAATTTTATCCGTGAAGTGGGAAATACAACCAGGAAAGAAATCATTTTTAATATCCTGGTTCCGCTATTTCAACCTGAGGAATTGGAATTGAAAAAAATGTTAACCGAACAAACATTTATCGTTTCACCAAACCCTTCCGCAACTTATATTAATGTTTCAAATGTCAATATGAAATATCCAATTTATATCACCGATATCTTTGGCCGTTTGATTTTTGTTGAATTTATAGACGAAAACACCACGACGTATGAATTGGATGTTTCGACTTTTGAAAGCGGTTCCTATTTTATTATTCAAAACCTGGATGGAAAAATTCAATCTGGGCGGTTTGAAGTGATACGTTAATTTATCAATAAAATAAAAATTAATTAAATCAAAACAATCTCGTAATGAAATCAAAATTTTTCGCACTCCTACTTGGGGTGCTAACAAGCTTATTTTTGAATGCACAGTCCAACTTTATCGGTTCAGGCGTTGCCCTTACTTTTGATGGTGATGCAGATAATTATTATGATCTCGGCGATAACTATAACACTCTTAATTTTCCCGTAACCTTTGAAGCCTGGGTTTACCAAACAGAGTATTCATTATTTACACCTGTTTTTGCAACCGACAGCCATACATCAGGTAATTATTATGGGCTATATGTCAGGTTTGATCCATCAGGGAAGTTAATTTTCGAAATTGGAAGTGGAACAGGGGCAGGTGGGTCACATAGAAGAGGTAAAATAACGTCTTCATCAGCTCCTTTAAATGCATGGATTCATATTGCAATTGTTGCAACTACTATTACTGATATCAAATTTTATTTCAATGGCGTTGTGCAACCTTCCATCAATACTGATGGTACATCAGGCGTTACAAGCATCGTTCACAATTCAAATCACGTTAACTTCGGTCGTTATGCTACTGTGCATCGTGCAGATGGATTTCGCGGTACTTTGGATGAAGGGAGGTTGTGGAATATTGCACGGACAGAGACAGAAATACGCACTACTATGTGTAAAAAATTAACCGGTGCTGAAACCGGATTGATAGGATATTGGAAAGCCGATGAATCCTATACAAGCACAACACTTGACGATTATTCGGTTACCAATGCAGATGGTACCTTAATGGGAATAGTTGGAAAAGTAACTTCTGCGGCTCCGCTGGGCGATGCCAGCTTATATAATTATTCAACAGATTACTCTGGTGTTCAATTAAATTTAAATTCACCCGGAGGTGATAAAATGAAGGTGAATAAAATATTGAATACACCGCTTGGAATTCATTTATACCGCATAAATAGCGCTCCTTATTTTAACACTGGATTAGAGTCTTTTACAAATTATTATTATGGCGTTTTCCCAATTGATGGGATCACAGCTGCAAAATATAACATCACCTATACGTATGCATTTACAAACGGAGTAGTAAACGCAACAAATGAGGCTGAATCGTCGATATTTAAAAAAACAGATGATGCAATAACATCATGGTCTTTTTTACCATCGACATTAAACACTACCACTGATAAATTAATTAAGAAAAATGTTATCGGGAGGGCTGATTATATTTTCAACATTGAAATTAATGCAGGAGCAAGACAAGCTGAGAGTAATCTGGCATCAATTAAGGAGATAGCAATTTATCCGAACCCTGCAACAGGGATAATTAATTTTGAAAATGTGTCTAGTTTTGAAAGTATGATCATTGTAGATATTACCGGCCGAATTATCCTTTCAATTTCACAGAATGATTTAGTAGAATTACAAGAAATTGATGTTTCTGGATTTGACAACGGAATTTATTTAGTTTCCGCCATCAACATAAATGGTGAGACGCAGTCCGCGAAATTTGTCGTTTCTCATTAATTTTGGTCTTCCTTGGGTTGAAGAGGATTTGTAATGATCAAAGAAGGACTTTTAAAATTTATTGGGAAATTAGGTTATACAATTACTAAAAATAAGTCATCGGTTGCTGGTGATTTTAGTGCCGACAATAGTTTCTCAGAAATATTGAATGCTTGTAGGGATTATTCAATGACTTCCATTGAACGAATGTATGCCTTGTACCAAGCTGTTCATTTTGTTGAAAAGAATGATGTTGAAGGTGATATTGTTGAATGCGGGGTTTGGAAAGGCGGAAGTTCAATGCTTGCGGCTTTGTCTTTAAAAAGCCTAAATAGTTTCAACCGCCATTTATTTCTCTACGATACTTTTGAGGGAATGAGTAATCCGTCAGATTTGGATATTTCTGTGGATGGTGATAAACCTGCTGAGCACTGGGAAAAAATTAGTAAAGACGATAAGATATTTTGTTATTCCTCTATCGATGAAGTAAAAGTAAATCTGGCGAAGACAAGTTACCCGCAGACAAATATTCATTTTATTAAAGGCAAAGTGGAAGATACTATTCCGGGAACTCTACCCCAAAAGATATCGATACTTCGACTTGACACTGATTGGTTTGAATCTACTTATCATGAATTAAAATACTTATTCCCCTTATTATCAAAAAATGGAATTTTAATAATTGACGATTATGGCCATTGGAAAGGTGCGAGAACAGCTGTTGACAGTTATTTTAAAGAGATGAATATTTATCCACTCTTACAAAGAACTGATTACACAGGACGAATGATGGTTAAGATCTAAAGTTGTCGGTAATATTTGGAAATTACTTTTTCGATGTAATCAGATGGTAGGTGATAACCAATATTGGATAAGTAATTTAAAAATTCCTGATTATTTGATTTATAGCAACCGCCTTTTTCAACCGGTATTCTTTTAGCAGTTGTGTTTAGGATTCTTTCGAATATGTTTAACAAATTGTTGATACCAATTTGATTATTAAAATTAATATCGATCGTCTTGTTCTGATAATCTTTGGATATTATCATTCCAGTAAGGAAAACTACAATGTCCTGAACATCCATTAAATATCTGCAGGCATTGACATGTACTGAAATAGGTTGATCAGAAACCAGCATTGTATATAGTTTATTTGTAAGCGTATGTTCATTTTTTGTTTTTCCTACAAGTTGCGGTAATCTGAAAATGATATAGTGCGCTGTGTGTTGCTGAATCAATATTTCAATTTTCTTTTTGTGTTGAATATATGCAGAACCCCCAAGTGCCGAATCGTATATACTGACAGTGCTGAAGTAAATTAAGGTGGCAGATTTTTTCAAATACCTCTTAAGGAGATCGCTCTCCCTATTAAATGCAGCGGGGTCTGTTTCTGTAGAATTTGAAACCCCTGAAGCAAATACAATAAATTCATCGTTATTATTAAAATGGGAAAAATTCTCTGCAAGCATTCCGTTACCTACCACCATAGGAAGCAATTCTATATTTCTTTAATACCTTTGGCGAAGATAAATAAAAGGATCCATTAATGCCTCAAACAGTATTTTACAGTTACCCGGTTTATGCATCATTTGTTAAAAATGATGAGCAGTTGTTTAAAAAACATTTTCGTGTTAAATCTCATTATTTTGTTCAAACGAAACAAATGTTGCTGTTTAGCTTTATTAAACAATTTTCAATTATTTTATGGTGGTTACCTCGAACGGATATTTATATTTCATTTTTTGCAGGTTATTCTTCATTCCTTCCTGGTGTATTTTCTAAAATAACTGGTAAACCGCATCTTATTATTTTGGGGGGCACTGATTGTTCATCGTTTCCTTCTATTAATTATGGCAGTTTCAGCAAGAAAATATTAGGATGGTTTACTGGAACATCATTGAAAATGGCAACACGACTGGCGCCTGTTGCGGAAACACTCATCGATGCGCCAAATACTTATTATGATAAAGATTATCCGAGGCAGGGGTATATTAATTTTTGTTCAGCTTCAAGAGAGAAAAGTACAGTAGTTCATATTGGATACAATTCAGAAATGTTTTATTCTGGTGCGGAGAAAAAAGAAAAAACCTTTTTAACCGTTGCAAATATGACCGCGGCAAATTATTTCAGGAAGGGAATCGATTTGATATTTGAAATGGCTACACGGTTCCCAGATTGTACATATACTATTGTTGGCAATTCAGCGGATATTAAATATGGAGCTATTCCACAAAACATATATTTGCTTCCTTTCATTAAGTATGAAGAACTGAAAAATTTATATTCTACCCACCAATTTTATTTTCAATTATCGATAATGGAAGGTTTTCCAAGTGCGCCTTGTGAGGCTATGTTGTGCGAATGTGTTCCGATTACTTCAAATGTTGGCGCTTTGCCAGTAATCGTTGGTGATACAGGATTTATTCTTGATAAACGGGATGCCGATCAACTGGAAAAAATAATTCAAACTGCATTGAATGCTGATGTAAAATACCTCGGTAAACAAGCTAGGGAAAGGATAATCAGGGAATTTCCGTTAAGCACAAGAGACAAGCTGATTGAAATTATCAAGCAAATGATTCAGGCGTAATTTTTTATTATACTTATTATTATTTCAAAATCTTTATTCGGCCGAGCAGGGAAATCCATTAGCGAAGATTTAATTTTATTGCGTGTATAAATCGCACACAAAGAATTTTTTATATGATAGAGATTAGAGTGGACATTTTTTGGTGTTCCAGCTAAAATACCTGCAAATACTTCCCAATCGATTAATTCATAATGCTCGGTATAATCATGCCACACAATTACTGAGTTTTCATTCCTCAAAAGTTTAAAAACATTTTCTGTATCACTTTTCACTGCTTCGAACCTGTGATCGCCATCCACAAATATGACATCAAACTTGCCGAGTTTAGAGAAATCAAATGTGGTGGAGTCGGCACCAATATGTTCTACGTTGGCTAGATCCTTTGAAAAAAAGCGCTGCATGGAGATTGACTTTTCGCTGAATCCAAGTTTGCGCATTTGTTCATCCGGTAAACTTATTGATACACATCTTTTACAAACTGGAGATAAATTTGCCAGACTTTCACCCCGCCATGAGCCAATTTCCAGGTACTCACAATTATCAAATTGTTTCGCAAGCTTTTTTATGATCGCAAGATCTATTGGAAGCGATGTGCCGTATAAATGCGAGAAGGGATATACTGTTTCATTAAATTCGGAAAACATGTCACGGATATCAATTTCAGGCAATCCATTCTTAAATCCGTATTTGTTTTCTACAAATTTTTTTCTATCATCAGCCACCATTCCATGATAGAGCGATTTCAATATAACTGACGGTCTTGAAAATAATGTTTTAAAAAAAGGGACGACCAATTTGCTCCTGTCCATATTATTTCGCCATTGGGTAAAACAATTTCAAGATTGAGCACATAATCTTTTACCACGCCATATTTTACTGCCTTGGGGCCACCGCTGTTTTCAGAGATATTGCCTCCTATAAAACAAGAACCCTTACTGCTTGGATCAGGTGGATAGAATAATTTTTTTTCTTTCACTGCATTCTGCAGTACTTCTGTTATTACACCGGATTCGGTTGTCACCTGCAGATTACGTTCATCAATGTGTAAAATGGAATTCATTCTTTCTGTTGATAGTAACACTCCGCCAAGATGTGGCAATGCGCCCCCACTTAGACCGGTACCTGCACCGCGGGGAGTAACAGGAATTTTTTCTTTATTGCAAATCTTCAGAATGGCGCTGATCTCTTCTGAGGTTCGTGGTTTAATAACTACCTCAGGAAAATAATGCAGGTCTTCTGTTTCATCATGAGCATAATGCGTCAAAGAATCTTCATCAACAAACACAAATTTTTCACCTACAATTTTTTTGAAAGTTTCAATGTGATGTGCAGTAAGT
>JBIOHA010000073.1:0-10927 GCA_044448625.1 Chitinophagales bacterium
GGCAAGTACCCATAAAAAGCCGTATTTGATCCAATTTTTTCGTCTCATAAAATATTTTTTTATTCTTTGTTAAAAAATTCGTCGTATAAACCTTGTAATTTTTCGCGTAAATGCAATACCGCATAACGCTTTCTCGAGAGCAATGTATTTACTGAAACTCCTGATTGTTCTGCTATATCATTAAAGCTTTTATTTTCGAGCTCATGCAAAATAAAAACTTCACGCTGTTCGGCAGGCAATTCATTTAATGCTTCATACATTGTTTCCCAAACTAATTGTCGTTCAAAAATTTCATCGGGGTTTTCTGACTCTTCTGAAGAAATAGAAGCAAGTCCTGAAAAATAACCTTCATCATCATCATCATTAAAAGCAACAGAGGTGTCGATCGATTCGGTTTTGCGCTTGCGATACCAGTCGATGATCTTGTTTCTCGTAACACGGTATAACCATGAAGCCATATTCTCTATGGTATCCACCATGCTATGGTTTGACGCTAACTGGTAAAATACATCCTGCAGAATGTCGCGTGCATCCTCTTCGTTGGCCACCCTTGTCTTAATGAACTGCAATAGCTTTTTGCGTTCATTTTTAACAGCCTGTTCGATTATCTCATTTTGTTGCTGAGTCATTAAAGGGCTCAAATGTAAACTATCGTCCATGATAGCTGATGACGAAGGTAAATGAGATTTATTTTAAAGGTAGGTGCTAAAGATTCGAAGGGAGATGAATTGAAGATTCGAAGGGAGAAGAATTGAAGATTCGAAAGGAGTAGATTCGAAGAATTGAAGGAAGGATCTAAGGTAGTAAGAGAAGGAAGGAAGATAAGATTGCTTTCACCTTAACTTCCTTAGATCCTTATCCTTCGAATCTTCTCCCTTCAATCCTTCGACTCTTATTTATTTCTGTGTGTTCAACCATTCAGTGATGGCTGTCCAATAATATTCATTGGAAGGATCGGAACTCCAGAGGGCTTTTGATCCATGCGTGCCCTTGGTGTCTGGGAAATATTGGGTGATAATACCAGGGGTAACATCAGCGATAAGTTTTTCAATGGCGCCGGCTTCCTTTTCTGTTGATGTGATAAAGGTTGGTTTATTGAGTTCTTTTATTGATGATTTCAGGTTAAGGCCTTCGTATTCAAATGGGCTAAAGGCAACTGCTGCCCTGACATTTTCATTTTTTGCTGTGGTTTTTAACGCTAAGCCGGCGCTAAACGAACTTCCCCATAAAATTACAGGCTGGTGCCATCTGGTTGAAGCATAGTTAACTGCAGCAATCATATCAGGTTCGGCATTAAGAAATTCAACGGGAAGATTTTTTGAAACCGCATATTCGTAAGTAACATTTTGATGGTTATCCATTGCACCACCGCTGCGCAGGTCGACAGCCATACAATTAAAGCCCATTTTATTCAGCTTCGGGGCAATTTCTGCGTATTCATAATTATTCATGCGGGCCTGGTGGCATAAAACGATCACCGGTGAAGTAGAATCAATGGAATAGATAACCGCTCTTACCGGTATCGCATCCAGAGAAGGAAACATGACACTATCCTGCATCATCCCTGAAACAGTGATGGGTTTTTGTTCCGGAATATCTTCGATGCTTTCTGAGGGTCCTTTTCCTTTTTTTCCCTTACAGCTAATAACAGAAATGCAGATCAGGGGGATCATCAATAATGTGGCAAATCGTTTCATTCAGATGGATTTTTTTGCGAAGATATGATAAACCATTCCCTTTGCAATCGCCTCATTTTAAAACCTCTGTAAATAAATTTCTACCTTTGAAGCATAAACAATAAATTTTTGGCGTTATCGGGGCAGCTAATGAATAAATACTTCAGGAAAATACAACTGGCCGCAGGTTTAACGGCATTCATCATCATCATTTTTTCTTCGCAAAGTTGTCGCAGGGATATTTTTATAACAGACCCCGATGCTGCATTAAAATTCAGCGAGGATACTGTTCATTTTGATACAGTTTTTACAACGGTGGGATCTGTTACGCTTCCGCTCCTCATTTTTAACGAACATAATGACCCTATCTCAATTGCATCAATTGAATTATCAGGAGGTGAAAGTTCTCAATTCAGGATGAATGTTGATGGAGAATCAGGAACAGTATTTCACGATATTGAAATTCCCGCCAACGACAGCTTGTATGTATTTATCGAAGTAACCGTTGATCCAAATGCTATTGCACTTCCATTTGTAATTGAAGATTCTATCATTTTCCAAACAAATGGAAATGTACAGGATGTCAAATTAATTGCGCTGGGACAAAATGCGCATTTTCATTATGGTGAAATTGTTTGTAATGAAGAATGGTTCGACGATCTTCCGCATGTTATTATCGGTTCTGTTTTGGTGGATACCTTATGCCATTTAAATATTCATGAAGGATGTAATATTTATTTGCACGGCGGAAGTTTTTTTTATGTGCTGGGAACATTAAATGTAAATGTGGAAGGGAATAAAGACAGTGTAGTTGTTTTTCAGGGAGATAGATTAGAAGATTTTTATAAAGATGTACCAGGCCAGTGGGAAGGCGTTTATTTTTTAAGGGGAAGTACTGGGGATATTAAATACACTGAAATTAAGAACGCAAACGACGGAATTGCAACAGGCTATAGCACAAATCCCGACCTCACATCTTATTATGATTTTTTACCTAACATCACCATCTCCAATTCAAAGATCTACAATTGCCAGAACAACGGAATATTTTCCCTCAACAGCAAAATAAAAGCAACCAATGTTTTAATTTATAATATTGGTTTGTCGAATGCCGCCTTGTTTTTAGGCGGCGACTATTATTTCCGTCATTGCACACTCGCAAATTACAGTTCCGATTTTCTTGCACATCAAACACCGTCGCTCGGTATTTTCGACTGGTTTGAATTTTCGCAAACTGATGTTTTTCAGGACGACCTGACCCGTGCTGAATTCATTGATTGTATTGTTTACGGATCGCTGGCCGAAGGAAATGAAATTGTTATCGACACAATGGATGCTGTTACGGTTTTTGATTTTAAATTCGATCATTGCATTTTACGCACCGATATCCATCCAGATCTGCTCAATGATTTTGATTGCATTTTCAACACCGATCCGCGGTTTACCAATATCGGCGACAGGAATTATATCCCCGACACGCTTTCCATATCCCCTGCTATCAATGCCGGTGTGCTCATTCCTTCCGACCCGGTGAACGACGACATCCGCGGCGATCTCCGCCCATTCCCCGGCACTGACCCCGACATCGGCGCCTACGAGACCAACGTAATTGAATAGCCTGCCAGCTGGTTTTTCCACCTTTTGAGTGGTATAAACTTAATGTTTCCAAACTCCGAATTTTCTTATATTTGGATACATTTTATAACCTAAATAACTTGACATGTTGAAATTTAACATCACTCACCAGGAGTCGTATTCACGTGGTGAATTATTACTCCGATCATTTTTTGGATGGCTTTATATCGGAATTCCACATTTTTTTCTCATCTTTTTTTATACCATTTGGGTAGCACTCGCTCAATTTGTTTCGTGGTGGATAATTTTATTTACCGGCAAAACGCCAACATTTTACTACAACGCACTTTTAGGATTGAACAAGTGGACAATGCGTGTTGGTGCGAGGTTATATAATCTTGCTGACGGTTATCCTTCATTTGGTCCATCAGGAGCTGACGATAAAACAGAATTGCATTTTGAGCATATTCATATCGGCAGAGGACAATTATTATTGAGATCGTTATTAGGATGGTTATATGCCGGAATACCGCATATGGTTTGTTTGTATATAAGATTTATTGCAACGTTTGTTCTTATTTTTCTCGCATGGTGGGTGGTTTTATTTACAGGTAAATATCCAGCAGGCTGGCATAAATTCGTAACAGGTTCGTTGAGATGGATGACAAGATTGTCGCTTTACCTGAGTTTCTTCCTTGATAAATATCCTCCGTTCAATGGCGCCCCCGATCAAATGGAAGCAGCAGAAATGCCTTTGGACCAGGTTGCGTAAAGGTGAAATATTATTTTAATGCCCTGCCGGAAGGTGGGGCTTTTCAATTATATAAAATTGAGCCTGTCTGCCGGCGGCGCCAGGCAGGCAAGATTGATAAACCCCACTGACTACTCACCACTCACCACTCACCAAAAATGAGTAATGAGTAATGAGTTTGGATTCGAGCTTGATCTAAATTCCTTATTCCTAATTCCTCACTCCTTATTTCACTGCCCACTGCGACTGCGACTGCCAACTGATTCCTTATCTTCATGCTATGAACGATTTTATCCTTAAAAAACTCCAGCATTATTGCGCCTACCAGGAAAGATGTCACGAAGAAGTGCGCACTAAATTGCTTTCATTAAAAATTTACGGCGATGGTTTGGAGGAGGTGATGAACAAACTGATAGAAGATGATTTTTTAAATGAGGAGCGATTTGCAAAGGCATATGCGGGTGGTAAATTCAGAATAAAAAAGTGGGGGAGGATAAAGATCGTCAATGAATTGAAAAAACGGAAGGTCACGGAATATTGTATAAAGCAAGCCTTGTTGGAAATTGATGAAGATGATTATTTAAAAGAATTAAGAAAATTAATAGCAGCTGCATTAAAACGATATCGAAGTACCAATCCACTTGAAACCAAAATAAAAACCACCAGGTATTTAATTTCCCGCGGATACGAATATCCTATTGTGCAGCAGGAATTGAAATGATCTCATGATCAAAACACGCCCCTTTCATCCAAAATCCATAAAAATCCACTCATAACAGTAACGGGCAGAAGACGGAAAAATATGTAACCATATAATAAAGGCTGGTTTATTCTTAAAAAGAAATAGCAACCCGCCAAACATATTATTCCTGAAATTGCACCTACCATTAACTGCATTTCAGAACCTTCCCAATGTAATAAATGAAATACAACACCAATAACTGCTATCGACATTGCCACCCCCGATGATAAAATTATTGAAGCCTCATGTTCCTGCAATTCAATACTGTTATTAATAGGCGAGTATTTTCTGAAACCTTTGGCCTTTGCACTGGCACCCATAAATAAATATAAAAAGGCGAGGGTCATCAGGCTCACCATTAAAATGAAATCTGTTCCGTTGATATGGAAGAATCTCATGATCATCGCAATGATCACAATAAAAACAAGAATTGTCTCTGTTCGGATGAACCAGGTTTTCATGTTAGTTTATTTTTTTGGAAGCGATTATTTCTTAAAGATAAAATAAACGGCGAGAACCATGCATAAAAATCCTGCAACATAATTCCATCTCAGTGTATCGGTTTTGAAAACATATACGGCCATTACGATAAATACGATCAGTGTAATAATTTCCTGGATGATCTTTAACTGGAACAGCGAATATGGTCCACCATATTCAACACTTCCGATCCTGTTTGCAGGTACCTGGAGGCAATATTCGAAAAACGCCATCCCCCAGCTAAGCAAAATAATGATGAATATTCCTGAATTCTGAAACCATCCGAGTTTCCTGAATTGTAAATGCCCGTACCAGGCAAGGGTCATAAAAATATTTGCAAAGATAAGGAGGGTTATGGTCCAAAATGGTTTCATAGTCAACCCAAATTTATGACCTCAATAGAATTAAAAGATAATTAAATAATGTTTAATTGTAATTCTTAATTCCCGACTGCTGGAATACATCGTATTTATATTTTATGAATGGGGTAATATATGGATACTCAAAACCTTCAAATTTATTCCAGTTATACCAAAATCCTTTCATGCCAATCCAGGGGAAATAAATTTCATTGTCAGTAAAACTGATATCAGTATAAAATCCTGCAGCACGGCAATGCACTATTTTATTATATCCATGCCGGTCAACCACGTTTCCAAAACCTAATTTAATGTCATAATAATCTGATTCGGTTAAAAAATTAATTGCCGTGATAGTATGAAACCTATCACGATAAGCTTTGGTCCAATAATGCGTAAATGAAAATCCGGTATTGAGTTCTCGTTCCGGTGCCAGGTAGCTTCGCCACAATCCCATATCAATAGCAAACCCGAAACTGATGCCGCCTGCAAATGTATATCCTACATCAAATGATGGTGCAATATAAAAGCTTGATGCCGGCTGTGCGTGTGAAATTCTGAATGCAGAAACAGAAAGTAAGATTGTTGTGATCAGGGTTTTACGCATATTCATGCTGTGAATCATATTTAACGATGCGGCATATTGTTAAATTGCATGTGCTCACCTGGCATGAAAAATAGTTGATTAAATCTCTGATCCCAACTTCATACTTCATACTTCTTACTTCATACTTCTTACCTCAATTAAGTCCTCTGAAATCAACCGGCACCACTTTGCTTATTCCCTGTTCAGGCATTGTTACGCCATAAATAATATCCACTTCAGCCATAGTTCTCTTATTGTGCGTTACAATAATGAACTGCGACTTATCTGCGAATTTTCGAATGGTGTTATTAAATTTCGCAATGTTATTATCATCAAGTGGTGCATCTACCTCATCGAGGATACAGAACGGTGCAGGTTTGATAAGATAAAGCGCAAACAACAAACTCATTCCTGTTAAAGTTTTTTCTCCACCGCTCAACTGATCAATTACCTGTGGTTTTTTTCCTTTAGGTTTTGCGATGATCTCAATTTGCGCTTCCAGCGGATCGTAATCATCTTTTAAAATCAGGTCGCAATCATCTTCTTCATTAAACAATGAACGGAACACCATTTTAAAATTCTCACGTATCTGCATAAATGCATCGTTGAATTTTTTACGAGCCGTTTCATCAATTTCCAGTATCGTGGCGAGTAAAGATATTTTAGCATTTAATAGGTCTTCCCGCTGGCTCTTAATAAAATCATAACGTGTTTTCATTTCCTCAAATGCCTGGATGGCCATCGGGTTAACATCACCATAATTTTCAAGGCGTTTTTTTGCAGCGTCTACTTTTTCCTGTAATTCTTCAAGTGTTACATCCTGCGGAGGTTCATTGTCAAGAACAGTTTCTAGCTCCACCTGGAATTCTACCCATAATCTTTCTTTGGTTGCTGCGAGCTGCACTTTAAGGTCGTTGAGTTTATCTTTAATTCCGCTTAAGATCGCATCGCTGTTGTCCTTTTTCTTTTGAAGCGATTTAATTTTATCTTCTGTTTCGGCAACTTCACCGCGACTGCCATAATAGGTTGCTTCTTCGCGGCTCAGCATTTCTTCCATCACCACTTTTTCATCATACATTTTTAAAAGTATGGCTTGTATTTCCTCTACTTTTTTATGTGTTTCAGAAATTTCATCTATAACATCATCCAATTGTTTTTTGCTGTTGCTCACAGTTGCGATCGCTTCATCCCGCCTTGCCTTTTTATAATTAAGGTCCTGTTCAACACTCTGGAATTTATTTAACTGCTGATGATATTTAATATTCTCCTGGTTGTACTGGTTGGAATGAAAATTTAATTTCTCCGCAACCTCCCTGTATGCAATTTCCATTTCGAGCAACTCTCGCTGTCTTTCCTCTTTTAATGCGAGCTGCTTCTCATGGGCCATATTTAATTTAATACTTTCTTCATCGGTTTCCTGGATCTGACGGTTGAAGGCAGTTCTTTTTTCTTCCATCTGCACCAGTAATTGTTCAACCGATTCTATCCTGGCCTTTGTTGAGATCAATTGCTGAACAACAGTATTTAATTCTTCCCTCGCATGCTGAATATCCTTATCGCGGGAGCTTTGTTGCAATTCTGTTAAATAGGATTGTTTTTCTTTTAATGCATTGTTTACTAGCGTTTCCTCTTCCTGTAATTTCTTGATTTCCGCTTCTAATGTTTCCAAAGTTTTTTCGCGACCAATGCGCTTGCCTTTGAATACACCCACCGACCCACCTGTAATTGTTTTACCCGATTTAGCGATCTTCCCTGATTTTAAAAGGAGATGCACGTCGGGATGTTGCGCATTTAATCGTTCAGCAGTGGATTCAAAGTCATCGGCATTTTCAACGATATAAACATTACCCAATAATTGATTCAACAGATCGCTGTATTTGGAATTTACATTTACCACCTCCAAGGCAGGCTTAACGCCATCAATTTGTTTTACGCCTCCATTTGGTTTGAACTCTGATAATAAAAAGAAATTCGCCCTGCCTTTTTCCTTACCCGCAAGTTCGTTTACTGCAGCAATTGCCTGCGATAAATTCTGAACGATATAATAATTCAACCATGGATCGAGAAAACTTTCGATAGCTGTTTTATAATCATCATTGCAACTTACGATATCCGAAAGCAGCGGACTATCTTTCATTGCAGGAACGTTTTTCTTGAGATATTTTATAGATTCAGGAAATCCTTCAAAATTCTCAAACATGTTTTTTGTGAGATTGAATTCATTCTTTTTAGAATCAAGCGACCTGCGCACATTAATGAGTTCGTTTCTTACCTTTTCAATTTCTCTTTGGGTGGTGGCGATGGTTGTTTTTAATTCATTTTCCTCTTTAACAAAATTATCTACCACTGTTTGTGCCGAAGATTTATTTTCTTCCCATTTTACCAACTCATTGCGCAATGGATCCAGTTTATCGCTATGGCTGCCTTTGTCGGTTTCAATATTGCCAAGCTCTCGGTGGTAATTTTCGAGGCGCACTTTATTTATCGCGATCTTCTTATCTACATCATATAATTCACGTTCCGCCTGCTTGAAAATATTTTGTGTGCCTTCCAGTTTTTCTCTTGCAACATCATGTTCATGTTTAACGCCTTCAAGGTCTTCCAGGAATTTTTGGAGCGATTGTTTTATTCCGTTTAATTTTTCAACTTCTTCTGCAACTCTTGATTCTAATCCTGCAATATCGCCTTCCGTTGATTCAATATAAGTTTCTGCATCGGTAATTGATTTAATTAAACTGATCTGCTTCTCATCAAGGAATTTTATTCTTTCCTTGCTGATATTACTTTCATTTTCTTTTGAATGTATATCGTTGGTAACAGCGTTGAGATCTTTTTGCAGTTTGCTGAGCGATTGCTCCTTGTCGATCAAAGCAGTTTTTTTATCTGCAATAGAAGCTTCTAATGCGTTGATATCTGTTTCAATATTCAGCTTTACATCGCTTTCATAGGTTTGCTGATTGCTCAACTGTTTGTAAATATCCTTGTGTGATTGCAGCATGAGCACGGCGAGGTCAATGCTGTTCATTTTATAATCAGCTTTTAATTTCTGATGACGCTGCGCACGTTTAGCCTGCTTTTCTAATTCTTTTAAATTATTCTCTATCTCAAATAAAAGATCCTCAACACGATCGAGGTCGAGTTGTGTGGCAGATAATTTATTTAATGTTTCTTTTTTACGGGCCTTGTATTTTGAAATTCCTGCAGCCTGTTCAAACAATCTTCTTCTTGAATTTTCCTTATCGTGGAGAATATCATCCAGCATCCCCAATTCGATAATTGAATATGAATCGGTGCTGATACCGGTGTCGAGAAATAAACTATGGATATCTTTTAACCGGCAGGTAACCCCGTTGATGCGGTATTCGCTTTCGCCGGTTTTGAAGTAGTGACGTGAAACTGTTACGGTAGAAAATTCTGTTGCAAGTAAGTTTTTGGTGTTCTCAAAGGTGAGGCTCACTTCCGCCATACCTGAGCTCTTCCGGGCTTTCGTACCATTAAAGATCAGGTTCTCCATACGTTCTGTCCGCAGTGCCGTGGGCTTCTGCTCGCCGAGCACCCATCGGATGGCGTCGACCACATTTGATTTTCCGCAACCGTTGGGGCCAACAACGCCAGTAATATTTTCATTAAAATGGAGAATAGTTTTATCTGCAAAACTTTTAAATCCCTTGATTTCCAGTGTACTTAGCTTCATAATTTTTTTCCTACGACAAAGTAAACTAACGCTTTGTCTAACCTCAAAAATGCGTCGAAATTAAAATCAACAATCGTTGATAACTTTTGGAGGGAACCGAGAATTGAGAGCCAGGAGGGTAGCAGACAGTCACAGTCTCAGTTGGCAGTAGGCATTAGGCAGTGGGCAGTAGGCAGTTGGCAGTCGCAGTCTCAGTTGGCAGTGGCAAGTAGCGGAATTGAGGGTCTCAATAAAATTGAGGCTCTCAATGGAGCGGAGTGGAAGGGTGTCCTTTATACAGCATACAGCAGGGTTATTTATCGGCTGTTTCATTGTTTCACCCGCCTTGGCCAGCGAGGCAGGTTGGTAAATTGTCAAATTGGTGCATTGGCTGGTTTTTATTTAGTTTTGTTCCATGGGTGATTTTATAGGTCCGATTTTAATGTTGCTGTTTTGGATATTTATCGTGAACGGCATAGTGAAATTTGTAAAAAAGATTGCCGCTGCGGGAAAAAACCAGAATCAGCCTCAGTCGAAGCAATCATCTCCAAAACCCACACAAACCTTCCAGGATATTTTTAAAGAGTTGCAAAAGAAAATGGAGGATGCACAATCAAAACAGAACGTGCCTCCCTATGCAACATTGGAAGAAATAAAAAAGCAGAAACAGGAAGTCAGGGAGAAAAGAAAAGAAGTGCCAATAAAGCAGGCGGTTTATACGTATAAGGAATCCATTCCCGAAAAGGAAAAAAAAGCTGCTCAGCAATATGAACAATTTGTGAAGGATGAAAAGAAAAAGGAACACGATGCTGAACAGAGCAAATTATTTAAAAAAGTCTACGAAATAAAAGTTGAAGAAGAACCCGCCATTGCCTTTGAACTGGATATACGAAATGCGTTAATTGGAAGTATGATATTTGAAAGGCCGTATCAATAGGATGAGGAATGAGGAGTGAGGAATGAGGAAAGACCCATGTCCCATCCTAAAATAGGTTGACAGGTTTAAAATTAATAATTAATGAATTTAGGCTGCATGTTTTTGATCTGGTGTTAAAAAATTTAATGATTGATGTGGTCTGTAAGTA
>JBIOHA010000074.1:0-10864 GCA_044448625.1 Chitinophagales bacterium
GTTTTTAATATTTATATCGTTCTGTTTCAGGCTTGATTATTTAATTCATTCACTAATTTATTCAATCTTTCTTTTTTCAAAATTTTTTGTCCTGTTCTGCCTGTGGCTATCAACCTTTTGTCAACCCTTGCTTCAAATGAACAAATTATTTCGTGGCCCTTTATCTCATCAATACTGGCAATAAAATCAACTTTGCTGTTAATTAATGCAGGCGACAAATGTTTTATCTCTATAAAAGTACCGATCCCTTCTTCATCATCTTCTTTCATTTCAAGCACAAATAACCTGGTGCTCCACTCGGCATCTTTTGCAAGGTAAAATGTGGAATATAACTGATGCACAACCCCGCTTTCAAATGCAGCGATCTCTTCCTGATGTACAAGTTTGCTGTAAAATTTCTTATCACCGGTTATGAACGGGTTTTTCATTACACGCTAAAATACATATAATTATATCTTAAATATTTATATAATTCAAAAATAATTTTTAGATTCATCTAAAATTTATATATTTGCACTGCAATACCAAATGCAATTAAATGAGAACTAAATCTCTTATTAAACTGATTTTCGCAATAGCCGTTGTTGATCTGATCATTGTCGGTTGCAGCAAAATTTTGCCTGGAGAAATTCCTGCAGATCAGACACTTGACGGTCCGATTGATGGGCTGAGCAATGCGCAAATACAACAATTTTTAAGGGGCGATGTAGCCTTTAACGATGATATCTTCACCACTGAGTCGGGCCTGGGCCCAATTTTCGTTGCCACGAGTTGCGCCAGTTGCCATGCGGGAGATGGAAAAGGACATCCCTCCACAACACTTACCCGGTTCGGGCAGGTTGATGAAACGGGCAATACCTACCTTGCCCAGGGAGGTCCCCAATTACAGCATCTCGCTTTGCCCGGATATGAGCCGGAACAGATTCCACAAGGAGCAACATCTTCAAAGTTTACCCCGCCTGCAAACACCGGCCTGGGTTATTTGGAGTTAGTTTCTGACGCAGATATTCTTGCGATGGCAGATGTTGATGATGATGATGGAGATGGAATTTCCGGTGCACCCAACTGGGTCTCAAAGTCCGAGTATATCGAACCCGCTGAAAATGCTGTCACCCAAAATGGAAAATATATCGGCAGGTTTGGAAAAAAATCTGCAGCTTATAATTTATTGAATCAAACAGTAAATGCATACAACCAGGATATTGGAATAACATCGGAGTATAGCCCTTATGATGTTTATTCAAATCAGGAAATTGAAGCAGAATTATCAGTAACAACAATAAATGATGTGGTGTTTTATTTGCAAACACTAAAGGCACCGATACAGAGAGATCAAAATGATGCAACAGTTCAGAATGGAAAAAATGTTTTCGTTGAAATTGGTTGCGAAAATTGTCATAAGCAAACTTTAACAACCAGTTTCTCAACCATAGAAGCACTTTCTTACAAAGAATTTCATCCCTATACGGATATGTTGTTGCATGATATGGGTTCGTTACTTGATGATGGATATACAGAGGGGTCAGCTAAAACTTATGAATGGCGAACACCTCCTTTATGGGGACTTGGTCTTTCAAAAAATTCGCAGGGTGGTCAGTATTATTTAATGCATGATGGAAGGGCAACTACAATTGAAGATGCAGTTCTTTTACACCATGGTGAAGCATTTGACAGTAAAACTAAATTCGAAACACTTTCAACAGCAGACAAAGATGCGTTGATGCGATTTTTAGAATCCTTATAATGAAAAGGAAAGATTTTATAAGAACTTGTGGATTGGCATGTTTGAGTGGTAGCATATTAGCAGCTACACTCGAAAGTTGCCAGCGTTCAGTTTATTTCGCACAGTCTTCTTTTGCAAATAATATCATAACAATAAATAAAACCGAATTTATAAGTATAATAAACAATAAAACTGTTACCAGAAAATTTATTCTGGTAAAAACAGAGCAATTTATTTTTCCCATTTGTATCTATAAATTAAATGAAACAGAATATTCCGCTTTATTGATGGAATGCACACATAAAGGTTGCGAACTGCAACCACAGGGAAATTATTTAGTTTGCCCATGTCACGGAAGTGAATTCACAAATAAAGGATATGTGCAAAATCCTCCTGCAGAACAAAATTTGAAATCATTTAAAACAACAACCGACAATGAATACCTCTATATTCAATTATAGATCTGCCCTGATAATATTTTTTTTAATGCTGTCTGTTTTCGTTCATGCACAGAACGACAGCGCATTTTTCAAACGAACAAGCGTTGATACCCCATCCACCTTAAATATGGATGCATTATACAACCGCCCTTTTTTGACGCTGGGAAATTTTCCTGTAGCAATTGGCGGTTATATGGAAGCCAATACACAATATGCTGTTACCGATGGTGTCACTGATGGATTTTCTTTTCAATTCAGGAGAATGTCGATTTTCCTTTCATCTACAATTGGAAAAAAACTTAAATTTCTTTCGGAGATTGAATTTGAAGATGGAGGAAGAGAAATTAATATCGAATATGCTGCCATGGACATTGAATTTCATCCATTGCTCAATTTGAAGGGTGGAATTGTATTAAATCCGATCGGCTCATTCAACCAAAATCACGACGGACCCAGGTGGGATTTTATTGACAGGCCAATTTCTTCAACAACAATACTTCCGGCAACGCTTTCAAATGCCGGCTTTGGACTGCATGGAAAATTATTTAAAGGGAACTGGGTTTTCGGTTATGAATTATATCTTACAAATGGATTTAATGATGAGCTCATTTCAAATACCGAAAACAGAACTTCACTTTCAGCAGGTAAATCAGATCCTGAAAAATTTGAAGAAAGCAACAGCGGTTCGCCCATGTTCACAGGAAAAATTGGAATAAGAAACCGGATGATCGGAGAACTGGGGCTTTCTTATATGTCGGGAATTTATAATAAGTGGATGGAAGATGGATTAATTCTGGATGAAAAGAGAAGTGTAAATGTATTTGCAATAGATTTTAATACCAGCCTGATCAACCAAAAACTAAATATTACCGGAGAGGTTGCAAAAGTTTTTGTAGAGATACCTGAATTTTACAGCCCGTCGTACGGAACAGAACAATTTGGATTTTTTCTCGATGTAACCGGCACCATAATTCAGCGAAAGATATTCGATTGGGAAGGTTCGAAAATAAATTTGGTTGCCCGTTTTGAATATGCAGATTATAACGAGGGAACATTCATAGAAACCGGGGGAAATATTTCTGATCATGTTTGGGCGATAGTTCCTGGCATATCATTCAGACCGGTTGGCTCAACTTGTTTACGATTTAACTATCGGTACCAGGAGCAAACTGATCTGCTGGGAAATCCACCGGCGTCAACCGGAATAATTCAGTTTGGTTTTGCTACTTATTTTTGAATTTATCGGATTATTTTACCGCAAGCAAAGGAATATTTATTTTATGCCTGACAATATTAATTGTTTCGCCAAAAATAAAATCTTTTAATCCCCTGTGCCCGTGAGCACCCATTACTAAAAGGTTAGCACCAAAAGCGTTTACTATTTTCGGAATAACTTTAGCCGGCTGCCCGAATCCAAGTTCGATCTTAATATTATACCCCATCTCAATTAAATGATCGGCGTATTTTTTCATGATGATATAATCCTCATGCGTTTCAAGGTCTTCAATCTCACGACCAAAGGTGATGGCTCCTGCACTTTCAACAATATGGATCAATAAATATTCACCCTCTTTTCCGCCAGCAGACAAGGCATGTTCCAAACTGATCTTATCCTTTGTTGAATAATCGAGCGTAACAGCGATCCGTTTAAATTCTCCTTTATTTGATAGGTCCATGTCCAGGTTTACTGTATGTAACGGTGCCGGATGATATTCTGTTCGGGAAATAAACGGTTTGAAGGTGATATATAGCAACAATCCCATACCATATAATGCAATTGGAATAATAAATACATATACCCACCAGTTATTTTCAACCACCAGGAGATTAGAAATGGTTTCATAAACCAATTTTACATTCAAGCCAACAATTATGAAAGCGGTAACCCATGATAAAACTTTAATTGTGGTTTTAATTGTAAAGGAGCCCATTTTTTTTCTGTCGCTTACAAAATGAATGAGGGGAATAATTGCAAACCCGAGTTGCATACTTAAAATTACCTGCGATAAAATGAGGAGGTCGCCGGTTTTTTCCTCTCCCTGGATAAGTATTACCAAAAATGCAGGAATAACGGCAAGCATCCTTGTTATTAATCGCCGTAGCCATGGCGTAATGCGTAGATTCAGATATCCTTCCATAATGATCTGCCCGGCTAATGTTCCTGTTATCGTTGAACTCTGACCGGAGGCGATCAATGCAACTGCAAATAAAATGGGAGCAAGATTAGTACCCAACAAGGGTTCAAGCAATCGATGTGCATCCTGTATTTCTGCAATATCCGTTAAACCGTTGCTGAAAAAAACTGCAGCAGCTAAAATTAAAATTGAAGCGTTGACAAAAAATGCGAGGTTCAAAGCAACAACGCTGTCGAGAAAATTAAATTTGATCGCTCTTTTTTTTCCCTTTTCTGTTTGTTCGAATTTTCTTGTCTGCACAAGCGCACTATGTAAATATAAATTATGGGGCATTACTGTTGCACCGATAATTCCAATAGCGAGATATAATGCCGTATTATCTGGCAGCGACGGAATAAATCCTTTTGCCATTTCCGATGCATCGGGATGTGCCAAAAATATTTCAACAAAAAATGAAGCACCCATGATAAATACCATCGATATAATAAATGCTTCCATTTTTCTTATTCCTAAATTCAATATGAGTAATAATAACAAACAATCGAGTACAGCAATACTAACCCCTGTGAGCAGCGGCATTCCGAATAATAAATTCAAACCGATAGCTAATCCAAGTACTTCTGCGAGGTCACAGGCGGCAATTGCAATCTCTGCAAAAATGTAAAGCGGGATATTAATTATTGGCGGAAATGATTCTTTGCTTGCCTGTGCAAGGTCACGTCCTCTAACAATACCCAATCGTGCGGAATGGCTTTGCAATAAGATCGCCATTAAATTACTCATCAAAAGCACCCAGATCAGCCGATAACCAAATGCACTTCCTGCAGCAAGATCCGTTGCCCAATTTCCCGGATCCATATACCCCACAGATACCATATATGCCGGTCCGATGAAGGCAAACAATTTTCGCCATATACCAACTTTTGATGTGGTATCCACCGAAGCGTGCACCTCATCCAGCGATTTACCCGTACTTTTTCCGGTCAAACTTTTACCGGAGCCCCTTTTAAAAAAGCCCACAACTGAAAATTTACGGCAAATATAAAGATTTTTTTAGGTTCGTCTAAACTTTATGAGCCTAATTTTTTCATTTAATTCAAACAAGATTTAAAATGATAATTATATTTATATAAAATTAAAATCTATGCACGATCAAACACCCCTCGACTCAGTTGCCATTCCTGTGGAATCTCAATTTGAATATGCTGAAAACTGGAAGCGTTTTGTAAATTTTATCATTGACTATGTCATTATCATTTTGATTTTCGCAGCAATTGCCATGGCCTCTTCCATTCAGAAGGACAGCGCAATATACATTATAGTTTATGCGGTTTTTTTTACTTATTACACTTCAATGGAATATATATTCGGGAGAACAGTTGGTAAATTCATAACCGGTACTATTGTGATAAGGGAAGCAGACCTTGAAAAAATAAGTTTGTCACAAGCTTTGGGAAGAAGTATTACCAGGTTCGTTCCCTTTGAAGTATTTTCATTAATTGGTTCGCAACTTGGGTGGCACGATAAATGGACAAACACTGCCGTTGTTAAAAAATCCACATTAACAAAAGGAAATATTTAGGATTATTTATTTGGTTTTTCTCACCAAAAGGTTGGAAGCTACTTTCTGACTTAGAATTAATTCTTTTTTATCATTGATAAGAATGATCTTGCTTTGGTCGTAATCCTCATCATCTTTTACCCTGATCTTTGTATTGATCACCAGTTGAATTTTTCCTAAGTATTGTAAAAACTGTGTTGAATGATCGATCACACCGGCGATGATTCCTTCATCACCCTTTTTCATTTTATCGAGGGTAACATCTTCATGATATGCGATATTTCCATCTTTATCAGGTATTGGATCACCATGAGGATCGAATTTTGGAAAGCCAAGAAAATCATCAATCCTGTCAGTAAGAATTTCAGAATTGATATGCTCAAGCTGTTCTGCAAGTTCGTCAACCTCATCCCAGCTAAAATTTAATTTCTCCACTAAAAATGTTTCCCATAAACGATGCTTCCTGATAAGATCCTTCGCCAGTTTTTTCCCTTTTTCTGTAAGAGAAACTCCGTAGTATTTTTCATAGTGAAGGAGCTTTTTTCCTGATAGTTTCTTAAGCATATCGGTAACCGACGCTGCAGTAGTTTTTAGTTTTTCAGAGATGGCATTGGTGGTAACATTATTCCTGTTCATCTCCGAAAGCTTGAAGATGGCTTTTAAATAATTTTCTTCGGTATGAGAAATGGGTTGCTTCAATGTGTTTAGGTGTTCACGTGTGCATGCATTCATTGCTAATTTGATAATTTGCTAATTGTCTAATACTGTCCAGTTGAAAGCAAAACTAAAGTACAGGCTTCAATAGTTTCAATTTTATTTTTTTCTGCGAGATCGGCGAGTTCATCGTTTTCTGTACCAGGGTTAAAAATGATCCGCTTCGGTTTAAGGTCAATGATATAATCGTAATATTGTTTTTGGTTATCAGGATTTAAATAAAGTGTAACGGTATCTATATTATCAATGATCGGATGATCTTTAATAATTGTTGTATCATCAATGGCACCTTCCTTTTTTCCAATTGCTACCACTTCATGTCCGTAGATCTTTAATTTTCTTACTGCAAGATATGAGTATCTTCCCGGATTAGGTGACGCACCTAAAACAACTGTTTTTTTCACCACTTTTGATTTTTATAAAAATAATGACTAATTTACCAATCGAAACAAGCCGGCCTAATAAATCGTTCAAAATTATAGGCTATGAATACCGATACGATCACAAAAATTGAAAAGGAATTTATTCCTGGGCTTAGTTTGCATTACCACGAAGTACTGGATCTTCCTGAACAGGTATTGTACCGTAAACTTCTGCTGCAAAAAGCAATGATCCTTGGCAACACGCATCACACCAAAGTAAAGTTGGTTTTTTCCAGCGATCAGGGAATATTCCAGGTAGAAACAACAGTTTGGGCAGCAACTGATGATTTTGTTTTATTAAAAGGCGGAGTTTATTTGCCTGTAGGATCAATTATGGATGTAATTATTCCGTAACTGCTCTATTTATTATAATAAAATTCTGACGGGTTCTTCGAGATATTGTTTCAGCGTTTGCAAAAACCTTGCGCCAACTGCTCCATCAACGGCACGATGATCACAACTCATGGTCATTTTCATCACATTACCTGCAGCAACAATTCCATTTTTAATTACAGGTACCTGGTTAATTGATCCCACTGCTAAAATACAGGCATCAGGAGGATTGATTATCGCGGTGAATTCTTCTATGCCCATCATACCCAAATTAGAAATGGTAAAAGTATTTCCTTCCCAATCGTGCGGCTGTAATTTTTTATTTTTTGCTTTCGCTGCCAGATCATTTGTTTCCATGGCGATCTGGGCTAATGATTTATTATCTGCAAATCTTATCACCGGCACTAACAACCCTTCATTCACTGCTACCGCCACACCAATATGAATATGTTTATTCATTCTTATTTTATCGCCGAGCCAGCTAGAATTTACTGCAGGGTGTTGACGCAAAGCCATGGCACATGCTTTAACAATAAGGTCGTTAAATGAAATTTTCACAGGACTCACTTCATTCATTGATCTTCGCGAAGCAATTGCCTGGTCCATATTTACTGAAACCGTTAAATAAAAATGTGGTGAAGTGAATTTACTCTCCGATAATCGTTTTGCAATTGTTTTCCGCATTTGCGAAACCGGTACATCTTCAAAACTTTCTTCTCCCGAAAATTCAGTGATCTGCATCATCGGTTGCTTTTGTTCGGCAACCTTTTCTTTTGTTTCAGGAACAAAATTTTCGACGTCCTTTTTAATGATCCTTCCATCGGGTCCGCTTCCTGAAATATCACTTAATTTAAATCCTTTTTCACCCGCCATTTTTTTGGCAAGTGGTGAAGCTTTTATTCTTTCATTTTCTGTAGAATCGTCATCATCAGTTTCCTCTTCTTTTTCAGCAACCTTTTTTTCCTTTTTCTGGTCGTTGCTCACTGATATTTTTTCCTCTTCAGTTTCCTTTTCATCTTTTGATTCGATTTTTTCCTTTTCCTCAGGTTTTTCTTTTTCTTCTTTATCGGCACCTTCTTCTTTTTTTGCACCATCAGCCTCCAGCAGTGATTTATAATCTTCTCCTTCTTTGCCTACAATTGCTATGATCTGATCCACCTGCGCAGCCTGCCCTTTTTCAACCCCAATATAAAGCAAGGTTCCTTTTTCATAATTTTCCAACTCCATAGTGGCTTTATCAGTTTCCACCTCAGCAAGGATGTCGCCCGGCTTTACTGAATCACCAACTTTTTTATGCCATTCCACGAAAGTGCCCTCGGTCATAGTATCACTCATCCGGGGCATGCGAATTACCTGAGCCATATAAATATCTTATTTAGTGCGAAAATAGGAAGGAATATTGAATTCCTGTGTTCAAAATGAACAACATCAAATCTATTTTATTAACGGTTATTTTTAGTTACTTTTGGAAAGCGGATTCAGATAAAATTCATTTTCAAACCTCTCCTATGAAAATCGACCAAAATAAATTACTTGCTTACTCGGCATTTTCTTTAAGCTACCTCGCTGCTTCCCAAAGTGAGGCCCAGATCATTTATGCAAACGTTGAACCTGATATTATACTGGATTCAGCCTACGAATTTTCTCTTATCGATCTCAATAATGATCTTGTTTCTGATATCAGGTTTGATAATGTTTCAAATTTTGTTAATCTTTTCTCATATACAGTTTGCAGGCAGGGCATTAGTGCATCACATTTTGAAAGCCCCTATGTGATCAATACAAATTCTATTGCAATATCAACCACCGACATTGGTGGAGAAATTGCTAAAGGGTTTTTAGCTGGTGAAATGATTGATCATAATGAAATTTTTGGAACAAACGATGGCGACCAAGGATATTATTTGGCCTTCAGAAAATATCATTGTGAATCAACCATTAATCTATCCATGTGTTCTATCACCAAAACATTTGGAGACTGGTATCCGGAAGCTTTAGATCTTTTTATTGGACTTCGATTTACCAGTTTTGAAGGAGCTTTATACTATGGATGGATCCGTTGTGAGGTCCTTGAGGAAGGTCGAAAATTAATTATTAAAGATTATGCCTACGAATCTTACCCTGAAAAAGGAATAATTGCAGGTCAAACTTCTTACCCCACATCAACGGAGCGAATCAATTCGGAACTTATTTCTATAAATCTGAAAAATAACTATATCGATATTCAGGTACCGGTAATCCCTGAGGAAAATGAGTTTAAACTTTATAATTTATCCGGCGATTGTATTTTCCAAACTATTATATCATCCACTAGCCACCATTTCTTTGTCGGTGATTTATCAAATGGCATTTACATAGGAGAAATTGAGTCACCCACTTTTAATTTCGTTCAAAAATTAAGTAGTTACAACCCATGAAACCTTTTATTATTTTATTTTTCTTTATTTTTAGATTCCAATTTATGTATTGCCAATACACAAGCTTATTGGATTCTACATTTTCAGATCAGGGTATTGATCTATTGCAAATAGGCCGAGGCTCAAGCAATAGCTATACTGCAGCAATTCAATCAAGCGGACGGATTATATTAATAGGAAAAATAGACCAGGGAATATCAGTAGTGGGGATTAACAATTCCGACGGTGAAATTGATACTACCTTCGGCGAGATCGGTTTTGGAAATTGTGTTCTTAATGGTGATGGTTTTGGATACCCAACTGTAGGTGTAATCTTTGATGGGGCAATTCAGAATGATGATAAAATTTTGGTTTGTGGCTACTCAAATAATGACGATGATTTTGACGACAGAGATTTTTTTGTGGTCAGGTTCAAGGAAAACGGAATTATTGATAGTAGTTTTTCAGAAGATGGCGTTTTTATTCTGAATATGACAGGGCCTGGCGACCCTTCAGCAGATTGGGCTTATTCAATTTCAGTTCTGCCGGATGGAAAAATATTAGTCGGTGGAACCTCAAAACATGGGTATACCTCTCCTGTGATTTTTAAATTAACTTCCGCAGGAATATTAGATACATTATTTGGAACAGAAGGCATAATTAAAATTGAAGGGCTGGATCAATATGTCAGTTACGCTGATATAATTGTTCTGGAAGATGAAAAAATAATCCTGACCGGTGAAGCTGATTCAAATTATCCAGGCTTTATAAGATTTTTACCTTCTGGTGAAATTGATTCAACTTTTGGAGTTAATGGAATCAAAATCGATTCTTTTACTATCACTACTCCCTTTATTCGCTCTGCGGTTTCAACCAACGGGAATAAATTTTTAACTGCATCCTGGTCGTCATACCTAATGATAAATAAATATTTAGGTGACGGACAAAAAGATTCTTCTTTTTACACTTATATCCTTGACCTTTTTCCGGGAAATGAATATCCCACCGAAATCATTTGTGATTCAACAGGAAATATTTATTTTTCATTTTATGCTTCTACAAATTCCGATTATTATATTGGAAAATTATTCTCCGATGGAACAATTGATAGTAACTTCGGAGTTGACGGTATAGTAACTA